>JAFVER010000138.1 GCA_017475925.1 Anaerovibrio sp.
AGCATTTTTGAATATATTGAGTCCTGGTACAATCGTCAGCGGACTCATAGTGGCTTAGGCTACAAGACACCAGCTGCAGTTCATGCAGAATGTGCGGCGTAAAGTCGCACTTTCGGTGTCCACTTTATTGACATAAGACCAAGAAGAAAAATTTGAACAATGGCGTTATAATCAATATGGGGAGTTGATGAAATGTCTGCCATTGATTTTATAGACGAAAGCTTCATGGTAGAAAAGGAGCTTTCACGAAATGAATATGGTTTGGTTATACTGGTGAAAAGAATAGCTGATGACAAATTATTTATTCGCCGGGAATACCGGGAGGATAAAAGAGAGTTGTTTTACAGGTTAAAGGACTTGGATATACAGGGAATTCCTCATATTTTGTATGTCCTTTTTGCCGGCAGAACTGTTGTAATTGAAGAATATATTGAAGGAATTTCCCTGGAAAATTTAGCTAAAGGAAATGCTGCTTTCCCTAATTTTACCATAACAGGCTTATTAAGGGATATACTGCCTACAATACAGCAATTTCACGGAGCTGGCATTATTCATCGGGACATTAAGCCGGAGCATATTATATTGGATAAAAATCTCCAGCCCTATTTGATAGATTTTGGCATTGCCCGCATGAACAAAAAGCACAACCAGCATGATACGGAGATTCAGGGGACGCGCCGTTTTGCTCCACCGGAGCAGTTTGGCTATCAGAGTACAGATGCGCGGTCAGATATTTATTCACTGGGGCAAACTCTGGCCACACTTTTGCCAATTATTCCAATGACATCCCACGAAAAGAAGATTATTGAAAAGGCAATGGCATTTGATCCGGCTGACCGTTACCAAAGTGCCGGGGCAATGTTAAATGCGCTGTTAAAGCCACCACAGAAAGTAAAATGGTATGCGTTGGTGGGGATAATTCTTCTTATTATTGGGGCAGGGGGAGCGTGGTATTATCATACTCTTATACAGGGGCAGGATAATAAAGGAGCTACTACGGAAACAAATATAGAAGGGGAAGCTCCTGCACCTTTACCGAAAGGTGTAGAGAATAATGGAGAAAAAACTTCTGAACAAGGTGAAATAACAATGCCGTCGAAGGCTGAAACAGGAGAAAAGGCCGCAAACAATCAGGCTGTGCCTACAGATAATAGGCCACTGCACATAGCTCAGGGAAGCAGCAGACAGAAAACAGTGAATTTAAATGGTACCAATGTAACTGTAACCGCCACTAATGATGGCAGTCAGCTTCATGTTCAGCTATGGGACAGTAAGGGGCATATAGCATCTCATTCCTTTACATATCAGCCACCTGCTATTCATAACTACGACAATCCTAATACCATGGATGGGGATATCGTATTTATGGATATTAACGGTGACGGCACCCTGGATATCATTCCTATTATGACAAGTGCCCTGGTGAAAGCTGATAATTATTTGGTGGACAATACCAATGCCTGGGCAATTACCTATAATCCAGCCAGCGGCTTTCAAAGATGCAACGGCATGGCAGATACCCAATATTTGAAGGTTGAGGATGGTTTTCTTTTAGGCGGGGACATGATGACCTATACAGTACGAAATAATGCAATAATCTCCAGCCAATTCTAGGGCGTGTTTTATCCGATGCTAACGGGTGCTAAGACTCCTTCCTCTTAGGTTGGAGTTAAGCACCCGTAGCGGTCAGTGTCTACTGTTCAACTTCAACAAAGTCTTGTTTCACAGGACACTTTCGCATGGGGCGCATTTAAATGAGTTCGTCCATATTTGCGGTGATTGGCTGTCTATTGCTAGGCGACAAACCGCAGTCATAGTGGTACTATGTCGAGGATTTGTCAACGACGCAAGGACAGTCAAGACCTGTGAAGATGGGCGAATGGAATTAATC
>JAFVER010000139.1 GCA_017475925.1 Anaerovibrio sp.
AAGAAAGAGGTCAGAACGAAATCTGACCTCTAACTTAATGACATTGACTATAAGCCAGCTCTTTTTATTTCATGGCACGCAGCCACATTTTTATTTCACGCAAAACATTATGCCATAGCGTTTACCTTGCGGGCTAAACGGGACTTCTTACGGCTTGCAGCATTTTTGTGATATACATGATTTGCAGCAGCCTGGTCGATAGTCTTACAAGCAAGTGCAAGGAGGGCCTTTGCTTCTTCAGCGTTACCAGCTTCAATAGCATCCAGCACCTTGCGGGAAGCAGTTCTTACGCGAGATTTCTCAGCCAGATTTTTTGCACGGCGCTTTGCGTCAGTCTTTACGCTCAGAATAGAAGATTTAATATTTGGCAATTAGTTCACCCCCTTGAAATTAAGTACCTAAGTATTCTAGCATGTGAAAATGAAAAATGCAACAATTTATTTTAATTACCAATACTTTGTTGGTAGTGGGGCATTGGCTTGCCTGTTGTTATTGTTGAATGTTATAATAACAAGACATGTGTTTATATGGAAGGACAGGATTATGGATACAAATAAAATTCGCAATTTTTCAATTATAGCTCACATAGATCATGGTAAATCCACCATTGCTGACCGGCTTATTGAATACACCGGGACCCTTTCCAAGCGTGAAATGGCGGAGCAGGTGCTGGATAACATGGATTTGGAAAGAGAACGGGGAATTACTATTAAGGCTCAGACTGTACGTCTGGATTATAAGGGTAAGGATGGGGAAATATACTGTCTGAACCTGATTGATACCCCTGGTCATGTGGATTTTACCTATGAGGTATCCCGCAGCCTGGCGGCCTGTGAGGGGGCACTGTTGATTGTGGATGCTGCCCAGGGAGTCGAGGCTCAGACCTTAGCCAATGTATACATGGCCCTGGAGCATGATTTGGAAATCATTCCTATAATAAATAAAATTGATTTACCAAGTGCTGACCCTGACCGGGTAAAAAAGGAAATTGAGGACGTTATTGGCTTGGATGCCTCTGACGCAATTCTGGCCTCGGCTAAGACCGGTGAAGGAATAGAGGAAATATTGGATGCCATTGTGGAGCGGATTCCGGCACCAGCCGGTGAAAAGGATGCACCCCTTCGGGCATTGATTTTTGACTCCTACTTTGATTCCTACAGGGGGGCTATTGCCCATATCCGCATTATTGACGGGTACCTGAAAAAGGGAATGTCTTTGAAAATGATGGCTACAGGCAAGCTGTTTGAAGCCACGGAAATTGGCTGCTTCCGTCCGGCTGCTACAGAGCTTGAAGCGTTAGGCCCTGGCTCGGTAGGCTATTTGGCTGGCTCTTTAAAGCAGGTTCGGGATGTACGGGTAGGTGATACAGTTACATTTGCAGATAAGGGAGCCAAGGAGCCGTTGCCTGGCTACCGGGGAGTAACTCCTATGGTTTATTGTGGCCTTTATCCGGTGGATAGTGCGGATTATGATAATCTAAAGGATGCCCTGGAGAAGCTTCAGCTTAATGATGCCGCCCTGGTTTTTGAGCCGGAAACCTCTGTTGCCCTGGGATTTGGCTATCGGTGTGGATTTTTGGGATTGCTCCATATGGATGTAATTCAGGAACGGCTGGAAAGAGAATATAATCTTAAGCTTATTACCACTGCGCCAAGTGTTATTTATCATGTGTATAAAACTGATGGGGAAATGGTGAAGGTGGACAATCCATCTGATTTACCGGCTCCTACCACTATTGAGCATATTGAGGAGCCTTATGTAAAGGCAACGGTCATTGTGCCAAATGATTTTGTGGGGGCAGTAATGGAAATATCCCAAAATAAGCGTGGAGAATTTAAGAGCATGGATTATCTTGATGTAAACCGGGTAATGATTGTTTATCATATTCCTCTCAGTGAGATAATCTATGATTATTTTGATAAGCTTAAATCCTCCACCCGTGGTTATGCCTCCCTTGATTATGAGCTGGCGGATTATCAGACGGCCAAGCTGGTGAAGTTGGATATCCTTTTAAATGGTGACCCGGTTGATGCCTTGTCCACTATAGTACATATGGATAATGCAGCCAGTCGAGGACGGTTATTGGCTGCCAAATTAAAGACGATTATTCCTCAGCAAATGTTTGAGATACCTATTCAGGCAGCTATTGGTAACAAGGTTATTGCCAGAGAAAATGTGCGGGCCATGCGTAAAGATGTACTGGCCAAGTGCTACGGCGGCGATATTACCCGTAAGCGCAAGCTGCTGGAAAAACAGAAGGAAGGTAAAAAACGTATGAAGGCTGTGGGCCGGGTGGAGGTGCCACAGGAAGCCTTTATGGCGATACTAAATATTGAGTGATGTATTATTTACCCTATACTAACGTGCGCTAAGGCTCCCATCCTCTTAGGTGGGAGTTAAGCGCCCATAGCGGTCAGTGTCTACTGTTCAACTTCAACAAAGTTTTGTTTCACAGGACACTTTCGCATAGGGCGCATTATCCAATCGACTTTGTTTCTTGGATGCTTCCGTAAAGCTTAGGATTTATTCGACTATGATTCAGTGGGAGTTAAAAGCTCCCACTGAATAAGTCTCATTTTACGGAAGCATCCAAGAGGCAAATCCGATTGGATAATGCACCCGTTAGCGTAGGGTAAAAAGTCATGGTTAATATAGTATGGGAGGAAAAATTTAGGATATGGAACAAAAGGATTTTGTACGTGAATTGCCAAAAAACGAGAGGTCGGTGCTCCATGAAAATGCACCCCTCCCCCCAAGGATTATTTATAATATAATACGTCAGGAGGGTGAGGAAGAGCTGAAGCGTCCCCTACAGGCATTGGCTTTTTCAGGTCTTGCCGCAGGTGTGTTGGTGTCCTTTTCCTTTTTATTCCGGTCTATTTTTCATATGCACCTGGACGGATACCAGGTAGAGCCGTTGGTGTCGTGCTTAGGCTATACAGTGGGATTTCTCATTGTAATCTTAGGTCGTATGCAGCTTTTTACAGAAAATCCCATAACAACTATAATTCCACTGTTAAGTGAATTTTCCTGGCTACGTTTATACGAGGTAATTCGTCTGTGGAGCACAGTCTTTTTCTTTAATATTTTGGGGACTGCCATAGCTGCGGCTTTTTATTCAAGTCCTTATACCCTTACTCCGGAAATAGAGGCGGCGATGCATGATGTGGCTGTGAAGGTAATGACCTTGAGCCCTGTTGAAAATATTTTGCGGGGTATACCAGCAGGTATTATTATCGCATCAATCGTGTGGATTTCTCCCCAAACCAAATACTTTAAATTTGTCATGATAATGTTTCTGGTATATTTCATTGCCTTGGGAGATTTTGCCCATGTGGTTGTAGGCTCCTGTGAAATGGCGTATGTTGTTTTGGCAAACAATGCCAGCTTTTTCGATTATTTTTTCCGTTTTCTTATTCCATGCGGACTAGGTAATGTTATAGGCGGAACCCTTATATTTACCCTCTTGGTTTATTATCAGGTAGCGAAGGAACTTAAGATGGAGAGAAAGAAATAAATATTGATTGTATATTATTTGCGTAGTACAATGTAGTATAAGGAAAGGAGATGGCTGAAATGAGTTTTTCGATTAGATTGACAGATGAGGAAAAAGCTATTGCAGAAAGTTTTGCCAAGCTTCATTCTATTTCTCTGGGAGAAGCCTTTAAGCGTTGCCTTTTTGAACGTATCGAGGATGAATATGACGTAATGGTGGCAGAGGAAGCTTATACTGACTATGTAAAAGATGGGAAAAAGAGTCGTCCAATTGCTGACTTGTGGGGGGAGCTTGATTTATGAGCTATAGCGTTGAAACTACAGCCAGATTTGACAGGGATTTTAAAAAATTGGACCGATATACTCAGCGTTTCATAAAGGGATGGATTGAAAAAAATCTTGTAGGAAGTGATAATCCTCGCCAGCACGGCAAAGCACTGACAGCCAATCGTAGTGGGCAGTGGCGATACAGGATAGGAGACTATCGGCTTATATGTAATATTGATGATAATAAGTTGATTATTTTGGCATTGACGATGGGACACAGGCGAGAGATATATGCAAAGTAGCATCGGATAAAAAATGAGGCAGTCGCTAAGAAGCTCTTAGTAACTGCCTCATTTTCTATACTCGTATGTGACGGGCGGGATTTTCCGAAACCCCTAAATAATTTTTTAGTGCCTCCTGCAAAATATGGGAGTAATTAACCTTTGTATATTTACCGCCAAGTTTAACTTCTATCTGCAATGAAGAAGCCTTAGAACCTGTTAGCATAGGGGAATTTTTGTCCAATACTTATATTATTGGCAAAAGAGGTGTTTTTGAGTAAGATAATAGGTAGAATATACCTGTATATAACTCGGTGAAGGATGTCCCTTTTTCTACCCTACGCCCGTTAGTACAGGGGCAGAATGATATGGTGGTGTGGCAATGGATTATTCAGTTGAATATAGAAATAACAGTATGCCTATGGCGGATTTTCGGCAAAAATACCAGGATAGAAAAAAATACATGGCCTACTGCCGGGAATGTACCAACTATAATACGGTTTGGTCATGTCCACCACTGGCCTTTGATGTAGATGAATACCTGGGGCGCTTTGCATGGATTAATGTGGTATGTGCCAAGATTGTCCTGAGCAGTGAGGTTATTGCCGGGGCCGATACGCCAGAGAAAATAAAAGCTATGGGTTGGGAGATATTGCTGACTGTTAAGCTGGATATGGAGGAAAAATTGCGTCAGCTTGAGAGAAAAATACCTGGAAGCATTTCCTTGTCCTCCGGTGGCTGCAATCTCTGTAAGGCATGCAGCCGCAAGGACGCCCATCCCTGTCGGCAACCAGACAGGATGCGCTACTCCTTGGATGCTTTCGGTTTTGATCTTACCGCCATCACCAAGGATATGTTTGATATTGATATTCTGTGGTGCAGGGAGCGTTTACCGGACTACTTCACTTTGATTCACGGTATATTGACCGAGAAGAAGCTGCCGGAGATATTATGCCGGTTTTAGAATGAATGAGAAAGAAAAGGTAAATATGATGAAATATGATTTGCCTTTACAATTGAAGAAAGCGATTATGCGACTAGGCAAGCGGTGTGGTATTAAAAAAGGGATGTTGTTTGTTGTTAAGCGGTGGTTGTATGGACAATAATTTTGGCGTATATGTCCATATTCCTTTTTGCAAGCAGAAATGCTTTTATTGCGATTTTCCTTCCTTTGCCGGGCGGGAGCGGTTTATTGACAGCTATTTGGCTGCCCTTGGGCGGGAGCTGGAGCTGGCGGCAGAAAAATATGGCGAACAGGGCAGGTTGAAGCCTGCCACTGTTTATGTTGGGGGCGGCACACCAAGTTTATTGGATTTGAAGCAAATGGAAAAATTGTTCTTGGCCATTAATAAATATATTGATTTGGCTTTGGTTGATGAATTTACCATAGAGGCCAATCCCGGAACCCTTGGGTCGGACAAGCTGGGTCTGGTGAAGGAGATTGGGGTTAATCGTCTCAGTATCGGTGTGCAGAGCCTTAATGATAACTGTTTAAAAAAAATCGGGCGGATTCATACAGCCCAGGAAGCGGTGGAAAGCGTAAGACTGGCGCAGGAAAAGGGCTTTGACAATATCAGTATTGATTTGATGTATGGTCTGCCAGGACAGACTATGGAGACGTTGAAGGCCTCAGTGGAGAAGGCTTTGACTCTTGATGTTCAGCATATTTCTATTTATGGCCTGCAGCTGGAGGAAGGGACGGTGTTTTCCCGTCAACAGGAAATGGGGAAGCTGCAGCTTCCTGATGATGAGCAGGTGGAAATGATGTATGACTATATCACAGAAGTATTGCCGTTAAATGGCTATACCCGGTACGAAATATCCAACTATGCTCTGCCGGGTTTTGAGAGCAAGCATAACTGTCTTTATTGGCAGGATGTGTCATATCTTGGCTTCGGTGCAGGGGCTCATTCGTATTGGCAGGGGAGCCGGTACGAAAATCCGGCGGATATTGAGCGGTATATCGGCAGAATTAGCAGCGGTGAAATTTTGGGATGTATGGAAGAACAGGTGGGGGAAAAGGAGCACATGGAAGAATTCTGCTTCCTGGGACTACGTATGACCAGCGGTATAAATAAGGAAAAATTTAAGGAAGTATTTAATAAGGATATTCATGAGGTATTTGGTGAACCCATCAGGGAAATGAAGGACAAAGACTTGCTGGAAGAAACCAGTACCTCCCTGAGATTAACCAAATTGGGAATGAAGTATGGTAATGTGGTATTTGGTGAGTTTATACTGGAAAACTGATAATTTACTGTGTGGCATAATATGCTTTCCTGCAAGCGGATATATTGTATACAAACATTGAATTATTGTGTATTATTGTGTATAATAAATCGTGTAATGAGGTATACAATGAGTCCGAGGAAAAAGACGGTAAAAATACTTCAAGAAAACGGATATGAGCTTAAAAGAAAAGGTGCCAATCATGATATTTACTTCAATCCTATATCCAAGCTCACCATTCCATTGAAAAGACATGATTTTGACGAAAGCGATATGAGATACATATTAAAGGAAGCGCGAATAAAGATGTAATGGGGGTGTTGAGATGATATATATTTATACAGCTCTTTTTGAACCAAAAGAAAATGGTAAGGGCTTTTATGCTAAGGTGCCGGATATTCCAGGCTGTGTTACCAGCGGAAAGGATTTGTCGGATGCTATTGAGCAGATAACAGACGCATTGAATGGTGGTCTGGTTGTAGCCGAGGACGAAGGTCTTGATATCCCATCACCGAGTAGCCAGAATAGCATGAATATTCCCGCAGGAGCCTCATGTTCGTTTATAAAAGCCGATACGCTGGCCTATAGGGCAAGGATAGACAATAAAACTGTCCGAAAAAATGTATCGTTACCTCTGTGGATGATTAAACTGGCGGATAAATATAATATAAATTGTTCACAGCTTTTGCAAGAGAGCTTAAAGAATATGTTTGAAAAATTATCTAAAACAGCAATGTAGCTAGGCGTGTTGATTAATTTCATCTGCCTATCGTCACTCAATACGCCCTAGTGAATGCTAAGCTTGGATACTCAACAAGACTATGGATAGATAAAATAGCCTTCATGGACATGAAAAAATCTGTGAGGGCCTTTTTGTGGTTTTTTTAATATTTTTATATTGACTTATTGACTTTTTGCAATAATGTGTTATAGTTTGTATAGAAGTTAGCACTCAATGGGTGTGAGTGCTAACAACAGGAGGCTAAAGCATGATTGATGAAAGAAAGCAGCATATACTGCAGGCTGTCATCCAGGATTATATTGCAACCGCTGAGCCTGTGGGGTCAAGAACTTTAGCTAGAAAGTATGATTTGGGGGTGAGTCCGGCCACCATCAGAAATGAAATGGCCGACCTGGAGATGCTGGGATATTTGGAGCATATCCACACCTCATCAGGCAGGATTCCTTCCTCCAAGGGTTACAGACTGTATGTGGATGCTCTTTTGCCGGTTCAGCCCATGACGGATAAGGAAAAAGAGATTATTCATCAATGGTATAAGACAAAGGTTCAGCGTATAGATCAGGTTTTTCAGGAGACAGCCAGACTGATTTCCAAAATGACAAAGAATGTGTCTTTGGTGCTGGCACCGCAGATTTCCAAGGCGGCCTTTCGTTGTATGCAATTTTTACCCCTTGATGATCATCGGGTTATTGCCGTGCTTATGACGGATGCTGGCTTTGTAGAAAATCGCATTATGGAAATGCCTGACGGAGCAACCTTTGAGGATTTTCAACGTATGGCAAGGGTTGCCAATGACCATTTGACAGGTCACACCCTGGAAAAAATCCATACAAGAAGTCTAAAGGAAATCGAAGCAGTTATTGGTGACAAGGGACTGTACAGGTCAGCGCTGGAATTGATTGGTAATGCCCTGTCCTCTGACCGTAAGGAGCGGCTTTATCTGGGTGGTACTACGGAAATAATGGCTCAGCCGGAGTTCCATAGTGTGGAAAAGGTAAAGGAAATGCTTCTTATGCTGGAGGAGGACCAGCTGATGAAGGATATCATTCATTCCCATTTGGGGGATGGACTTACGGTATCCATTGGTCAGGAGAATGAGTACAGTGGCATTAAGGATTGCAGCATCATTACCGCTACATATCATTTGGATGGTGAGCTGTTGGGGTCCTTGGCGGTTCTTGGCCCAACCAGAATGGAGTATGGAAGGACCATGTCACTGCTTAATTATATGAATCAAAATCTCAATGAGGTTGTAAAGCGACTGAATTGGTAGAATTATTTAAAGAGGTGAAAATCAAGAATGCCTTTTGATAAAGACAAGCTAAGAAAAAAGGATGAGGAAAGACTTGAGGAAATGCAGAGGGAGATTGATGAACATGAAGAATCTTCTGATGAGCTTGAAGATAATGAACAGGTAGCTGAGGTTGAAGAAAATGCTGATGAAGCTGTTGAGGAGCCAAATGAGCTGGAAAGCCTAAAGGAAAAGCTGGCGGAGGATGAAGAAAGATACAAGCGATTGCAGGCTGACTTCGAAAATTTCCGTCGCCGTACCCGTCAGGAAAAGGAGGAGCTTTCGGCTTTGGTGGTTCAGAATTTTATGACTGAGCTCCTGCCTATGGTAGATAATTTTGAACGGGCCCTTGGGGCGGAGGCTACTGATGGTGAGTCCTTTAAAAAGGGTGTTGATATGATTTTTGGCCAGTTGATGGAGGTTTTAAAGAACCGGGGCCTTGAATGCATTGAAACCAAGGAGGCCAAGTTTGATCCGAATTTCCATCAGGCCGTAATGCGGGTCGAAAATCCTGAATTGGAGGATGACAGCATTGTGGCAGAGCTGCAAAAGGGTTACATGGTCAAGGGCAAGGTTATTCGCCCGGCCATGGTCCAGGTTGTGTCCAACTGATGTTGACTTTAAAATGGTTTGTTACTTTTAAGGAGGAAATAAGTTTGAAACAAATAATTTTGGTAAGTAACCGCTTTTTAGGCACAGCAAACAAGCCACCTGATAAGCAAGCTCATGATTTATGATGCCGCTGGTTGACTATTATCATCACTTATGGTATAGCCTCGCATCCGCAATAAGC
>JAFVER010000140.1 GCA_017475925.1 Anaerovibrio sp.
AATCAAACATCGTTTTTTAGACTTGTTTTCTTGGATTTTCATTTTATAAGCAGACATTAACCCCTTCTGTCACTTCGTGACATCTCCCCCCAAGGGAGACAAGCTCATCTTTTCTTATAATCTATATTCCGGCAACTTCTATCCTTGCCTCCCCACGGGGAGGTGGTTGTCAAATGCACATCAGAGGAATGAGGCATAGCGGTGGCTATGTCGATTGACGACAACAAAGCAGTTGACAATATATATGGTAAAATAAGACTTACTAAAACAAAAAGGAGCTGCCTACACAGCCCCTGTCATCGCTTTAACGAATTGTCTGCAATTCTGACTTGTCCAAATGCACAGCCCGTTCAATCAGCACCTCTACCCGACGATTTTGCATGCGCCCATCCTCGGTTGCATTACTGGCAATCGGTCTGTACTCACTACACCCCAACGCACTGAATCTGGCCGGATTTATCCGGTTATCCTGAGCCAAAATAAACTTCATAAAATTCAGGGCACGCATGGAGCTAAGCTCCCAGTTGGAAGGAAACTGCGCACTGTTTATCGGCACGTTATCCGTGTGACCAGAAATAAGTATCCGCTGAGGAATAGGTGCCACCAAAGCAGCAATAGCCGGCCCGATACGCTGCACCCCCGGTACCAAATCAGCCGAGCCCGAAGGGAACAACGCCTGCTCCTTTATCCTTATCATCAATCCATCCTCAGTAAGAGTCGCACTTAAATCATCCTGTAAATCATTTTGCTCGATATACTGATCCAATGTACGTTTTACTGCCTCCAGCTGATTATTTTCCGCCAAATAAGCCTCAACACCACCATCATCGCTGGACAACACATCACGAGAGCTTGTATTGGACGGACCTGCACCTTCAAAAAAGGATGGTCCACCCAGATTGAAGGCAGAACTAAAGGCCTGAGCCATCTGAGTAAGCTTTGTTTCATCAGTCTGTGAAATAGCAAACAGGCATATAAAAAGAGCCAACAGCAATGTCATCAAATCGGAATAAGGAAGCAGCCATGCCTCTGATGCTTCTTCTTCATGAGGCTTCGGTCTTTTTTTCTTTGCCATCTACTATTCCTCCTTCTTCAAGTCCTCACGGGCAGTCTGAGGAATAAATACCATCAGCTTTGCCTCGATTGCTGTAGGAGAGTCACCGGCCTGCAAAGACAAAATTCCCTCAATTATCATACGCTTTTGATTTATTTCCTGTTCGGACAATATTTTAAGCTTGTTACAGAATGGAAGCCAAAGTACATAACCGGTAAATATACCAAGTATTGTAGCAACGAATGCCGCTGCTATGGAGTGACCCAGCTTATCAATATCATTCAGGTTACCAAGGGCCGCTATAAGTCCTACCACGGCGCCAAGCACGCCCAGTGTCGGTGCATAGGTTCCTGCCTGGGAAAACATAGAACGATTCTCGGTATGTCGGGCCTGCATTATAGACAGCTCTGCATCAAGAACATCACTAACAAATTCCGGCTCCATACCATCAATTACCATTCCCAGACCAGTGCGGAAGAAAGGATCCTCTATTTCCTGAACCTTACTCTCAAGGGCCAAAATACCTTCACGACGGGCCAGCTGAGACAGTTCAATAAAGAGCTGCAGCAGCTCACCCTGGGACTGTAGATTGTTCTTTTTAAAGGTCATACCGATGAGCTTAGGAAATCTCACTACCTGGTCCATACGGAACCCGATAAATATACATGAAGCTGTACCACCTATAATAATAAGAAACGCTGCTGGATTATTGAGTGCAGATATTGGTGCTCCCTTTATTACCATACCAACAAATACTGATATGAGCCCCATAACCAAGCCAACGACTGTAGCTAATTCCAAAACAATTCCCCCTGTCAATATGAACAACGTTCATAAGATTTTTCAAACCACAAAAAATATACACAAATCCACAATGTGTATATTCAATATAAAAACAAAAATCTCCTACCAGCTATGATAATTTATTTTGATTATACACCAAAAAAAAAATAAAATAAACAGATTATCTAAGCTTATTACTTAACATAATGATTTTTTATTCTACCATAAATTTTTCTTAACTATTCATATAGCATATGGTATAATGTCAAACAGATAATTTAAATTTATTGTATAATATTCCCTGTATATTTATCCGATGCTAACGGGTGCTAAGACTCCTTCCTCTTAGGTAGGAGTTAAGCACCCGTAGAGCCCTGGGTAAATTCAACTAAATTCAGGTGGAGTTAAAACTCCATCTGAATAAGTTATCATTTATCGGAGGGACAATCCATGGAATTAAGGCAATTAGAATATTTCCAGATGGCAAGCCGACTGAAAAATATTACCCGGGCTGCAGAACGGCTAAACGTTTCTCAGCCAAATATAACAGTTGCCATCAAAAAGCTTGAAGCGGAACT
>JAFVER010000141.1 GCA_017475925.1 Anaerovibrio sp.
ACCGCCGGCAAAGATTGTACCGAAAACAATCCAAAGATATACAGATGGTCCCCAGAGGGCGCCCCCCAAAGCACCAAATATCGGCCCCAGACCGGCAATGTTTAACAGCTGAATCATAAAGACCTTCCAGGTAGGCAGGGGAATATAATCCACCCCGTCATTGTGTATGGTAGCAGGGGTAGGCTTGTCCGTTGGACCAAAAAACTTCTCTACCAGAGCTCCATAAATTAAATAGCCTAATACAAGTGTTGCTAAGGCACATAGAAATGTAATCAAAAATATCTCCTCCCTTGTTTAATTGACTCAAACCTCCCACACGTATAACATGTGGTCTTATGTCAATAAAGTGGACACCGAAAGTGCGACTTTATTGACATAAGACCAATTTGTGTACACTAAGCTTAGACAATACACCTAGTTTTAATAGTGTTTGTATATGGGATGTTTTAGTAATTGATTAAAATTCCTATGAAACATAAACATATTATTTCACGAAATATTCAGAAAATAAAGTGATTTTTCTATATATTCCAAGAAAATTTTAAAAAAATAAAATGATGTATTGTTCTTGCAATTGTTTTGTTTGAGACCATAATGAATGATAATTTGTTGATGAAAAAAATAGCATTTCTCATGACCATGGGGATCATGAAGATGGGCAGATGGAATTAATCAACACGCCTTAAAGATGCTGTTCTGACATCAGAACATTTTTTATAAAAATTGCTACACATAAAACAGCGAAGATTATACCACCGGGATAGCTGATGTTTGTACCAAGCTCCAAGCCCTCCCTGGCCTGAATGATATATGTCATGCTTACGGCGGACATAAAGGTTGCCGGTATGGCTGGTATAAGCCAGGCCTTGCTGTTTTCCTTGGTTCTATACAAATAGGTTGCACCAGTCCAAAGAACAATCATGGCCAGGGTCTGGTTGGTCCAGGAGAAATACCGCCAAATAATGTCAAAATTCATCTGGGAAAGAATTCCACCTATGGTAAGAAGCGGTACAGCAAATATCAAACGCTTTGTCCAGTTCCTTTGATTTACTCCAAACCAATCCGCCAGGGTAATACGGGCACTGCGAAAGGCCGTATCACCAGAGGTGATAGGACAGGCTATAGCACCCAGCATGGCCAAGGTAGCACCAGCATATCCGGTGAGGCTGCCATGACCGCCCATAAGGCCGACACAAATATCATATACAACACTGCCGGCTCCACCCTCGGCCATAGCTGTGGCTAAGCCGTGGGTTCCATCGTAGAAGGTAATTCCGGCTGCGGCCCATATAAGGGCAATAATCCCCTCAGCCACCATGGCACCATAAAATATAGGGCGCCCCATACGTTCATCCTTCAGGCAACGGGACATTATTGGTGATTGGGTGGAATGAAAGCCGGAAATAGCTCCACAGGCTACCGTTATAAACATAAGAGGCCAAATAGGCATGGCATCACCTTTGGGATGGAGATTGGCCAGCTGCATTTCTGGCATGGTATGACCACCTACACCAAGAAACATACCGGCCATAATTCCCAGTGCCATAATAATCAGGCAGGCACCAAACAGTGGATAAAACCGGGCAATGATTGTGTCAATCGGAAGCAGAGTAGCCAGGAAGTAATACAGCAAAACGCATGGAAGTACAAAACCTACGGCTATACCAGTAAGCTTTGCCAAAAGATCGGCCGGCCCGGTCATAAACACGGTTCCCACCAATACCAGCAGAACAACGGAAAATACCCGCATGATAAAGAGCATGGTAGATCCCATATATTTTCCCACAACCTCTGAAATACTTCTGCCGTCTTCCCGTAGTGAAATCATTCCTGAAAGATAATCATGGACACCGCCGGCAAAGATTGTACCAAAAACAATCCAAAGATATACAGATGGTCCCCAGATGGCGCCACCCAAAGCACCAAATATCGGCCCCAGACCGGCAATGTTTAATAACTGAATCATAAAGACCTTCCAGGTAGGCAGGGGAATGTAATCCACCCCATCGTTGTGTATGATAGCAGGGGTAGGCTTGTCCGTTGGACCAAAAAACTTCTCTACCAGAGCTCCATAAATTAAATACCCTAATACAAGTGTTACTAAGGCACATAGAAAGGTAATCAAAAATATCTCCTCCCTTGTTTAATTGATTGAAACTTCCAACATGTATAATATGTGTATTTATGCTAGATGAATGTCTAACGCGGAGCGATTCCGCTCTACCCCCTCCGGTTGCCAGGGCAACCACCTCCCCGTGGGGATGCAAGGTAAAATAAGCTACCAACATATAGCTTATAAGAAAAGATGAGCCTGTATCCCTTGGGGGAGATGTCACGAAGTGACAGAAGGGGTTAATATCTGCTTATACAATGAAATTATTTCACGAAAGATTCAGAAAATAAACTGGTTTTTCTATATATTCCAAGAAAGTTTCTAAAAATAAAATGATATATTGTTCTTGCAATTGTTTTTGTATGAGACCATAATGAATGATAATTTATCCGATGCTAGCTGGCGCTAAGACTCCAGCTTCTAAAGCGGGAGATAAGCGCCCGTAGCGGTCAGTGTCTACTGTTCAACTTCAGCAAAGTCTTGTTTCACAGGACACTTTCGCATAGGGCGCATTATCCAATCGGCTTTGCCTCTTGGATGCTTCCGTAAAGCCCTGGGTAAACTCGACTAAATTCAGTGGGAGTCCAAAACTCCCACTGAATAAGGCTCATTTTATTGATGAATGAAAAAAACGGAGGGTAGTCTATGAAGGAAAGTGAATGCAGATTGTGGGCCATGGGGGATCCCCTGGTAATTGAATACCATGACCATGAATGGTGTCGGATTTCCCACGATGACAGGTATATTTTTGAAATGCTCTGCCTGGAGGGGCAAAGTGTAGGACTGTCCTGGCGAACGATTATCAATAAACGACAGGCATACAAGGACGCCTTTTTCAACTTTGAAATAGATAAATGCGCTGCATTAACTGACGAATATTTATACCGGCTTTTAGATAACAGGGGGTTAATCAGAAATAAAAATAAGCTCTTCAGTGTTCGTAAAAATGCTGTGGCTGTACAAAAGATAATAAAGGAATACGGCAGCCTTGATAAATTTGTCTGGGGATATACCGGGGGAGTACAAATAGAGGGCAGCTGGGAAAGGTCTACTGATATTCCTGCTGAGACAGAGCTTTCCCGAAAAATGAGCAGGGATTTTAAACGACTGGGAATGAGCTTTGTGGGGCCCATAATTACATATTCCTTTATGCAGGCAATTGGCATGGTAAATGACCATCTTCTGGATTGTGATTATAAATAATGTCCGCTTTTAGACAATACACCTAGCTTTAAACTCTATTTATAAATAAGGTATAAAACTATTACTTTTGGCTATAGAAATGGATTATCTATAGGTATTGGTATTAGAAATGGTATGCTTATATAATTTAAGGGAAGGAGGCGTTAGCATTGGAACAAAAATATACAGTTAATAAAACCGCCATGCTATTTATACTGTCTGCAGGGGTATTTGGTATTTTAAATACGGAGATGGGCTTTATTGGCATTTTGCCTTATATTTCTGAGAACTTTCATGTGTCAGTGGTACAGGCTGGCTGGTTGATAAGTCTCTTTGCCTTGGGGGTAGCCATAGCAGGTCCTACTATGCCGCTGGTTATGTCACGCTTTAACCGTAAGCACCTGATGGTGTTTATTTTAGCCTTATTTACTGTATGTAATGTGATTGCGATTTTTGCGGATAATTTCTATGTACTACTAATAGTACGGGTTTTGCCGGCATTTTTTCACCCTGTATATTGCTCAATGGCCTTTACTGTGGCGGCTGGTCTGGCAGATCCCGGCGAGGCCCCAAAGGCAGTGGCCAAAATCAATGTAGGCGTATCGGCCG
>JAFVER010000142.1 GCA_017475925.1 Anaerovibrio sp.
ATTATCCAATCGGCTTTGCCTCTTGGATGCTTCCGTAGCGGTGAGTGTCTACTGTTCAACTTCAACAAAGTTTTGTTTCACAGGACACTTTCGCATAGGGCGCATTATCCAATCGGCTTTGCCTCTTGGATGCTTCCGTAAAGCTTAGGATTTATTCGTCTACATTCAGTGGGAGTTTAAAGCTCCCACTGAATAAGGCTCATTTTACTAATCGAGTGGTTAAAGAAGGTGAAGAGCTTGATGGACAAGGTGAATGCTCAGCGTATTCTTATTGTTACTGCCTCTGTGGGCTCAGGTCATGAAAAGGCAGCTGCCGCAGTAGCCGAGGCTATACGGCAGCAGAAGCCTGAAGCCGAAATAAATATAGTGGATTTTATGTCTGCCCATACATCTATTATCAATGCCTTGATGAAAAATTGCTATTTAAATATGCTGCACTTTGTTCCTAACCTTTATGAGTTCATGTATCAGTTTACTGCCGGAAAAAGGAAGGGTGGCATAGTGAAATGGGCCATGTCATCGGTTATTGTTTATTCCATAAAAAAGCTGATAAAAAGCTACCAGCCGGATATTATTATCTGCACACATCCATTTCCGGCTGATGCTGTGTCCCATTTGTCCGAAAAACGGCGACGGTCTTTTCATTCTTATGCGATTATTACTGATTATTCAGTTCACCAGATGTGGATATGCCCGAACATGGACACTTATTTTGTGGCCATTGAATCCATGAAGGAGCAGTTGGTGGAGGCTGGTATAAACGAAAATATCATTCATGTAAGTGGAATTCCGGTGGGAAAGGAATTTAGTGTAGAGCGAAGCAAAACTATATGCCGACGTGAATTGGGTCTTAAAGAGGATTTACCGGTGGTGCTGCTAATGGGTGGTGGTCTTGGCCTTGGCGGCATGGATATGGCTATGCAGCAGCTGGAACGAATTAATGATAAAATTCAGCTGTTGATTATTGCCGGGAAAAACAATGAGCTGAAGAGGAATGTGGAGCTCATGGCTGCCCACTCCCATCATGATGTCAATGTTTTGGGCTATACCAACAAGGTAGCAATTATGATGTCAGCTGCTGATATACTGATAACCAAGCCGGGAGCCCTTACGCTTACTGAGGCCATGTCCCTGGGGACGCCTATGGTGCTTCATGAGCCTATACCAGGGCCGGAGACTGATAATGCCCGGTTTATGGAAGATGGAGGCATGGCAGTATGGCTTCATTCGGGTGACAGCCTGGCAAAGATTATCGGTGATTTGCTGAGATACCCGGAGTGTCTGAATGAAATGAGAGCAAATGCTGGCCGGCATAAAAAGGAAGATGCTGCCGGAACCATTGCAGAATATATTTTGACCAATATGCAGTGATGTTTTCCCTTGTTGAATGTCTATTTGGAATAATTTAATACATATATATGGGAAAATTTTAATATCTGCGTTATAATAATTATGATAAATATAATTCGGTGAAATGTGTCCCCTGCCTCTATAGACGGGGGAAGCAACCTTTAAACCTACACTAACGGGTGTTAAGGCTCCCATCCTCTTAGGTGGGAGTTAAGTGCCTATAGCGGTGAGTGTCTACTGTTCAACTTCAACAAAGTTTTGTTTCACAGGACACTTTCGCATAGGGCGCATTATCCAATCGGCTTTGCCTCTTGGATGCTTCCGTAAAGCATAGGATTTATTCGACTATTGTGCAGTGGGAGTCAAAGCTCCCCCTGAATAAGTCTCATTTAACAGGTGGTGAGCAATCGCCCACCTCGTTGCGACGCGAAGCTGGTCCTTTAGGGCGACGCGAAGCTAGTGCCTGTGGTAAAACACTAATTGGAAGATTTTTCTTCTTTGAAGAAAAATTTGAACAATGGCGTTGTAATAACTGCGAAGTATTCTATAGAAAGTGCTTGGTGGTCAGTGTGTCAGTAACGAAGCTGGAAAGTGGAGCCAGTGGCTCTTTGATATGCCCTGAATGCAAGGGTGAATTAGTATATAAGGATGGCGGACAGGTTCGGGTTGTCAATGGACGGGTTGATTATGAAAATATCAAGCCCCGGTATGTTTGCTTTTCATGTAAGAAATTTTATCGGGAGATGCTTCACTCCGGTTTTTATGATGTGTTCGATTTGGATGAGGAGCTGGAAAAGGAGGCCCAGGAATTAAACAAAAAGCCTGAGCCACCGAAAAAAACATCAGCTAAGGAAGACCGGGTAGTAGTCAATCTGGAAAAATCCGGCAACAGCTTTAAGTGCCCTGGCTGCGGCAAATTACTGAGATGCGCTGATGGTAGTGCTATTCAGGTTGTTGATGGACGGGTGGATTATGAAAGCATAAAGAACCGGTATGTTTGCGATGATTGCAGATATTTTTATCGTGAGCTGCTTAATTCCGGTATGTATGAGCGGTTTGATTTGCCTGAGTCTGAGGTTAAGACTGAGGCAAAGACACCAGTAAAAAATGAAGATGTAAATCCGGTGGTGGCCCTTAGAAAGAATAGCTCTGGCCGTTATAAATGTCCGGTATGTGACCAGGAGCTGGAATTTTCTGATGGTGGACAGGTGAGGATTGTCAACGGCAGGGTTGATTATGAAAATGTTAAGGCACGTTATATTTGCCGCCGTTGTGAAACCTTTTATCGCGAGCTGCTGAGCTCTGGGCTGTAT
Source organism: Anaerovibrio sp. (assembly GCA_017475925.1). Taxonomy (GTDB): domain Bacteria; phylum Bacillota; class Negativicutes; order Selenomonadales; family Selenomonadaceae; genus Anaerovibrio. Next base: position 2,664 of record JAFVER010000142.1, read on the forward strand.
GAGGTGTTTGAACTTGATGAAATGGATTTGCCGCCGGAAAAGAAGCGGGTTATTGGGACTGGGGATTTGGCACCTATGCAGCTGAAATTGGATGCTAATGGGAAATGTGCCTGTCCTAGATGTGGTGCTAATATGCGCTATTTGGAGCCTGAGGCCGTTAAGATTATCAATGGTCGTGTTGACATGAGAGATACAGTGGCAAGGTTTGCCTGTGATAGTTGTTCGTCAATATATCGGCGGATAGCAACAACTGATTATTATCAATGGAGTGAGGATTAATAATCCTGTTGTATTTTGCCAGGTATATGTTTAGTGCACTAGGGAGGGGCATTTGTTTTATATGGAAGGAGGGCGCTGATGAGTGTAGTAAAGCATAAGTTTGAAAAAAACCAGCGCCGCCAGATAAACTGGTTTGTCATAATAATGATTATCATGTTTTTGCTGGCCGCCTTTAAGCTGGGCGAACAGGCAATTACTTATCGTGATTTGAGCCAGGAACGGATAAAGGCCGAGGAACGGCTGAAGGCCGCTCAGGAAGAAAATGACAGATTAAATCAGGAAAAAGAGCAGTTAAATGATCCGGAATACATTGAGAAATTGGCACGAGAGGAGCTTGGAATGACCAAAAATGGAGAAATTCCATATGTGTATTCAAAAAATAAATAAATATATAAAAAGAGGCTGGTGAAACAGACTCTTTTCTGTCTTGACACATATTAAACGGCAATAGTATAATAGTAGCCGTATCAGTGTAGTGTCTAAGGAGGAAGTATTTTGTCCATTGAAGTAGGTAGTATTGTTGAAGGTGTGGTTTCAGGCATAACAAATTTTGGAGCCTTTGTAAACCTGCCGGAGGGTAAAGTAGGACTTGTTCATATATCAGAGGTTGCTGATGTTTATGTCAGCGATGTGAAGGAATTTCTGAAGGAGCAGGATAAGGTTAAGGTCAAAGTACTTTCGGTTGATGAGAAGGGAAAGATTGGTCTTTCAATAAAAAAGGCTCAGGAAAAGAAGCCTGATGACCAGGAGCATAGAAGTAATGAGCGTCGAAGCTTTGAGGGACGACCAGCCAGAAATGATGGAGGCTTTGCCAATCCATCTGGTGACTTTCGTCGTGGTACTGGTGGGCGCTACAACAGCGGTAATGCCTCCTTTGAGGATAAATTGTCCAAATTTTTGAAGGATAGTGATGAACGTCTTACTGATTTGAGCCGCAAAACGGACTCCAAGCGTGGGGGCCGCGGTGGTGGCCGTCGGAGGTAAGTCAAGGGCGTGTGATACCCTACGCTGACGGTGCTGGTGTGCCATTAAGAAAACTGGTATAAGCCCCTGTAATGGGATTTTGAAAGCAAATTAATAGTTTATCAACAACTGCTGCTGCAAATAGTTACAGGTGGCAGTTGTTTTTTATCAATGGAGACTAATTATGGACTTTGAAAGGGCTTTAATCGAATACTGGCAGGGTAATTCCCTTACCCAGGGTGAAGCAACGGTTATTGTTGCCTGCTCAGGGGGACCGGATTCATTGGCATTGCTGGATGTCCTTAACCGACTGGAAGATGTCTTATCAATAAGGGTGATAGCTGCTCATTACGAGCATGGTATTCGAGGAGAAGCCTCAAAGGCGGATGCTGATTTTGTTAGGAAATATTGCAGGGCCAACGAAATTCCTTTTTTCATGGAGTCAGGCAATATACCGGTTGTGACTAAAATCACTGGTGAATCCATGGAAACTGCCGCCAGACGTATGAGGTATGATTTTTTGGATAAGGTGGCAGCCGACTTTGATAATGGAGTAATAGCCACAGCCCATCATGCTGACGACCAGGCTGAGACAGTGCTGATGCATATCATCAGAGGCACCGGTACAAAGGGATTATCCGGCATCCTGCCCAAGCGGGGCAATATTATTCGACCATTGTTGATTTTTTCCAAAGCAGACCTAATGGCGTATTGCCGTGAACAGGGATTAAGTCCAAGAGTTGATGAAACGAATTTTGTGGCTGACTGCAAAAGAAACCAGATTAGATTGGAGCTGCTTCCGCTCCTGAAGAAAAAATATAACATAAACATAACAAGTAATCTTTGTAATCTGGCTGATATTGCCTCTGCTGATGAAAATTTATTAAATGAATTGACACAAAAAGCTGTGGCGGAGCTATGCAATACGACTGAACAGAATCGAATTTCTTGCAGGACCGCTGATATTTTAAAACAGCCCCTGGCACTGCAGCGTCGGGTTATTCAGTATATGGCGCAATATATGGAGACTTCTCTGAGCTTTGGTCATGTTGAAGCCCTGCGAGGCCTTATTGCTGATAATACAACCGGCAGCTCAATTAATCTGCCGGGGGACTGTCAAGGACGAATAAGCTATGGTATAGTATATGTGGAAAAAATTTATAGTGATTTTTTAAAAAATGATGATACAATAAAAGGTAATTCATTAGATATGAGATTGAATCCTTTTTCAGAAATTTTACTTAATGATGGTGGTATAATAAGCTCGAAGCTGGTTCATAGTCTGGTAGATGAAATGCCGTTTTCTAAAAATCGCATATATTGTGATGCATCAAAAAGTGGCAGGTCAGTTATTGTACGTTACCGCCGTCCGGGGGACAGATTGCTTCTTTCAGCCGGAGGAAAAAAGCTGAAGGATTTTTTGATAGATGAAAAAATTGAACGCAACCGTCGGGACTGTCTTCCGGTGGTAGTCAGCAGCCTTAGTGGTGAAATTATCTGGGTAGCAGGAGTAAGACAGACCAAAGTAGCTTTGGTCGATGAAAATACAAAGGAATATCTCATTCTTTCATACAAACCAAAGGAGTAGAACAAAATGTTAAATGACTTGGAAAGAGTAATGTTTGA
>JAFVER010000143.1 GCA_017475925.1 Anaerovibrio sp.
AGCCACCAGTGTTACAGTAACAGCTATACGGAAAGCCTTATCTGTACGAAGCTCTCTGATAAGACCATTGGAATCTCCCGCCGAATAAGTAATCTTTTGAACAAAATGCTTTGGTACTTTCCCGGCGTCAAACTTCTCACCAAAAACCTCTTCCACCATGCTTACAATTTCTGTGGCATGACGGTCATCCTTGGCAAAAATTAGGGTCTTGGGAACATAAGCCCAATTTTCCGGCCGATTAGGGTATAGCTCCGTATAAATACTGTCCCGATAAGCCTCCAACACTTTGCGTATCTGCCCCCGGTCAGTAACTGTTCTATCAAGCTCCAGGGCATCATATTTTACCGATTTATGAACAATATACTTTACAGAGCCCTTGGTATTCTTCTTTCCCTTGGCATTTTCAATAACCTCGCTACCGGATGCAATAGTCCCGCCCTGTTCTGTAGTTTTTGTAGAAATCCTATACACTTTGGCTGATACATTAACACCATCAGTAACGGATTTTTCATAGGTATAATTGGCAATAACGTTTTTGTTGAAGAAGCCTTCCGCCTCCGGAGTTGGTGTTGCGGTAAGCCCCAATATCTTTGCCTCAGCAAAATAATCCAGCACGGCCTTCCACTTGCCATAAATGGACCGATGGCATTCGTCAACCACAATGAATTGGAAGTAATCAGGGGGTAATTTCAAGTCTTTGCCAAGCTTTACCTCATTATCTGTATCCAAAGCCTCTACCTGAGCTGCTTCTTCATCCTCGGCATCCTCGTTGGTCTCAATAAGCTGCTGACCTGTAAGGACAGCAAACAGCTTTTGTATGGTGGATATTACAATATCCGCATTAATGTCATCGTTTTTCCGCAGACGTTTAATGCTGTATAGGTCGCTCATTGGCTCCCCGGTTTCAGTACGCCTGAAAAGGCTAAATTCACTTTCCGCCTGTTTGGACAGATTGTTTCTATCCACCAAAAACAATACCCGCTTGGTATCTGTGTAATTTAACAATCTATAGGTAGTCAGACAGGCTAAAAAGGTCTTTCCGGCACCAGTGGCCAGAATTGCCAAAAATCGCAGCAGCCCTTTTTTCAGGGATTTTTCCAGCTGGATTTCCGCATTGTACTGACAATCCCTAAGTCCTTTTTTATCAAGGTATGGCAGCGCACCAAAAGCAGAGTCCTTGTCTATTAACCGAAGCATTTTCTTGGGAGAATGAAAGGTTTTTATTTCCTCATATTCACCATTCGGGTCCTTAAAAAGATTTTTGAAATAAATCTTTTTGCCATTAGCCATATAAACCAGTGGAATGAGGCCATCAAACCACAAGCCATACCATTTTTGCGGTGTATTGGCATAGTTTTCCGCCTGCTGGGCCACATCCTCCTTTAATGTATTTTCAGCACGCTTGGCTTCTATAACGGCAATAGCTTTATTGTCCACAAAGAGCAGATAATCGCTTTCCTTGCTCCCCTGCATCAATGCTTCCATAACTGCAACTGTATTACCCGGAACATACTCGTCCCGCGACACTATATCCCAGCCAACGGCTCTTAATTGTTCATCTATCTTTTCACGGGCTTGTTCCTCAGGCTTTTTATTTGCCTTCATATTATTCTGCCCCCCTAAAGGTTATTCCTTAACTCACTTTATTTTATAGTTAGAGAAGAAAAATGTAAATTAAATCCGCCACTTTTACTTTTATATACCGCATGGATTATCTATATAAGTCCCTTAAAAATAATTAATTAATTGTGATTAAAATATTATCATAAATATTTTTGTAATTTATATTTATTTTATTATGTATATTATATATAATACTTATAATAATTATTTATTATTCCCTACAAGATAGCTTTTACAATTATGATATAATAAAGGAGAAGATTAAATTTGAGCAACACAAAGAAACACATCAAACCGTGGGAAGAACTCACCATAGCTGACGACTACATGTTCAAACTGGTCATGCGGCATCCGCATATATGCAAACGGCTTATCGAAAAAATCCTAAAAATTAAGATTAAGCATATAACTTATCTGGATGACGAAAAAACTCTAAAATTTCGCTATGATGGCAAGGGTGTCCGTTTGGATGTATACGTGGAAGGAGACGGCACAATTTACGAAATTGAAATGCAAGTAAGAGACTATGGTGATAAAGAAATGGCCTACCGTGCCAGATATTATCAATCAATGATTGACGTTGAGTCACTGCCTGCCGGGACCAAACATTATAACAAATTGAAAAATTCCTTTATTATCTTTATTTGTCCCTTTACTATGTTTGATAGAAAGCGACACATGTATACTTTTCGCAATTTATGTATACAGGACGACAAAATTGAATTGGATGATGGCAGTACCAAAATCTTTCTCTGTGCTGGCGGTTCAATAGATGATGTATCACCTGATATAAAGGCTTTTCTCGATTACATAAAAGGCTCGTCGGTCAAAGATGATTTTGTCAATGAGATTGACGAATATATACAGGAAATAAAAATCAACAAAGAGGAAAGGGTGAGCTATATGACCTTTGAGATGAAAATGATGGAGGCCCGCGAAGATGGACTTATTGAAGTAGCCATTGCCATGCTCCGCGACAATAAACCCCTTGAAGAAATCATAAAATATACCGGCCTCCCTAAAGAACACATTTTAGAGCTGGCCAAACAAGTACAATGAGTAGTGGAGGCTGACAAAAAACAGCTTGCTCCTGTCATTTGATTAAATGTAAAGTGCCAAGGAAATGATTTTGCATAAACATTCCTTGGCACTTATTTTATACATGTATGTATTTAAATATATTACTTCTTCAATCGCTCCAATGCCCAATGGGCTATATCATGGCGGAAGTGGGCAGCCTTGAAATGGATTTTTTCCACAGAGGCATAAGCGGAATCCACTGCTTCCTTGATGCCATCAGCCTTGGCCACAACCCCCAGCACTCGACCGCCATTGGTGTAGATATGGCCGTCCTTTTCGGAAGTACCGGCATGGAACACGATGTTGCCATCAGCCTCAGCCTCTTTAATACCAGTAATTTCATCACCCTTGTTATAGCTCTTTGGATAGCCACCAGCCGCCATAACAACGCATACAGCCGCCCCACTGCTCCACTTCACCTCAGTCTCAGCCAAGGCTCCGTCAATGCAGGCAAGCATAACCTCCACCAAATCGCTTTCAAGTAATGGCAATACCACCTGTGTTTCCGGGTCCCCAAACCGGGCATTAAATTCTACTACTCTAGGGCCCTTATCTGTAACCATAAGGCCAGCGTAGAGACAGCCCTTATAAAGGCGACCCTCCTTTTCCATAGCCTTTATTGTTGGGTCAAGGATTTCACGCTGCACCTGCTCCAACAGCTCCTGGGTTCCCACCGGCGCCGGAGCATAGGCCCCCATACCACCGGTATTTGGTCCCTGGTCGTTATCATTTACCCGCTTATGGTCCTGAGAAGGAATCATTGGAATAATGGTCTTGCCATCTGTGAAGCAAAGCACAGAAACCTCCTCACCAGCCATAAATTCCTCAACAACCACCCGGCTTCCGGCACTGCCAAAGGCACCGTCTCCCATGATTTCATCAATGGCCCCCAGTGCTTCATCAAGGGTCATGGCCACAATTACACCCTTGCCGGCAGCCAGGCCGTCAGCCTTGATAACAATCGGGGCCCCCTCTGCCTTGATGTACTCCTTGGCCGCTGCCGCATCGGTAAACACCTCATATTTTGCAGTAGGAATGTTGTATTTTTTCATAAGTCCCTTGGAAAAGGCCTTGGAGCCTTCAATTTCCGCAGCAGCCTGTACAGGCCCAAAGGCCTTAATACCAGCTTCATTAAAGGCATCCACCACTCCGTTGGTAAGTGGCACCTCCGGTCCTACTACTACCAGCTCCACCTGCTTTTCCTTGGCAACCCTTACCATGGACTCATTGTCTGTAATGGAAATTTCAGAAATACACTCCGCCAAAGCAGCTATACCTGGATTACCGGGAATAGCATAAATTTTATCAGCCTTGGCACTCTGGCTCAGCTTCCAAACCAAGGTATGTTCTCTGGCACCACTGCCGATTACTAAAATATTCATTACTTATTCACCTGCTCCATAAGATAGTTCTGAATACAATCATCATATTCAGAAGTGTGCCTAAAGGCCTCCTGAGCCAGCTGCATCCGAAGCATACCATTTACACAGCCCTTCTTTTCGATTTCATCTACCACTTCACCATAACGGGCTGGATTGGTTACTACAGTAACATACTTGAAGTTTTTAGCGGCTGCCCTTATCATTGCCGGCCCACCTATATCAATGTTTTCAATAGCCTCGGCCAGGGTTACATTTTCTCTGGAAATAGTTTCCTTAAATGGATAAAGATTTACTACAACCATATCAATGGGAGTAATCTTGTGTTCCTTCATCGCCTGAACATGACCCGGATTGTCCCGAACAGCCAAAATGCCACCATGAATAAGTGGATTAAGGGTTTTTACCCGCCCGTCCATGATTTCAGGAAAGCCGGTAACATCACTGACATAAATAACCGGAACCCTGGCCTCCTTGATGGCCTTCATGGTCCCGCCGGTGGAGACAATTTCTACCCCTGCGCCATGAAGCCGCTTTGCCAGTTCAACCACACCAGTTTTATCAGATACACTGATTAATGCCCGTTTGATTTTCATAGTAAATTCTCCTTTATTTTTTAGTCATTGTTTTATTCGCACATGGCGGTCATCCAAGATTTCCAGCTTACCATCAACATAAAGCTGTATAGCCCGTGGATATAGTACATGTTCCTTTTTAAGTACCCTTGCCGCCAGAGTCTCCTCAGTATCATCATCCATTACAGGCACGGTGTCCTGTAGGATAATCGGACCATGGTCCATACCCTCATCCACAAAATGAATGGTACAGCCAGATACCTTGGTACCATAGGCCAACACATCCCTATGGGCGTGGGCCCCACCAAAGGATGGCAACAGCGATGGATGAATATTTAAAATCTGATGGCGGTACTCGCCTACAAAATAAGGGCTTAAAATCCGCATAAAGCCAGCCAAAACAACCAATGTTACACCGGCAGCTCTAAGCTCAGTCACCAGCTTTTCCTCAAATTCCTGCTGGTCAGTACATTCCTTGCGATTTATACAAACAGCTTTAATGCCATTTTCCCTGGCCAAAATCAGGGCCCTGGCCTCCGGCTTATCGGTAAGCACTATTCCCACCTTGGCCTTAATCTCTCCAGACTCAACGGCCGCCAAAATAGACTGCATATTGGAGCCACGGCCTGAGCAGAGAATACCTAATACATGTTTACTCATTGAACACGCCGCCTTTGGTGATTACCTCATGATTATTTGTGGTTACATAACCTATTTCAAATACAGGCTCATTTCTAGCTTGGAGATCAGCCCTGATAGCCTCCGCATCCTGCTTGGATACAATAAGTATCATTCCAACCCCCATATTGAAGGTGCGATACATTTCCTTCCAGTCCACATTACCCCACTTCTGTAATAATTTGAAAATAGGCGGTATCTCCCAGACCGTAGTATCAATTACACAGCCCATATTCTCCGGCAAAGCCCTTGGAATATTTTCATAAAATCCACCACCGGTAATATGTACCATGCCGTGAATATCATATTTCTCAATAAGAGGCAAACAGGCTTTAGGATACAGTCTGGTAGGAGTCAACAGCTCCTCCCCAATGGTTCTGCCCAGTTCATCAATAAATTCATCACCCTTGTAGGCCATTTTCTCAAACACGATTTTACGTACTAAGGAATAACCGTTGGAATGAACCCCGGAGGACGGCAGAGCCAACAGCACGTCATCCGCCTTAACCCGTTCACTGGTAATGATTTTGGATTTA
>JAFVER010000144.1 GCA_017475925.1 Anaerovibrio sp.
AGCCGGAGCCACAGGGAGCAAGAAGCACCGAACGCTTTAACACTATATCTGCATGTCCTGAATGGGCGCAACCTACTGTTAAAAAGATGATAAAAAAAGGATTGCTGAAAGGTAAAGGTGCGACAGATACAGCCGATCTCGATTTATCTTTGGATATGCTGCGTATTTTTGTTATTAATGACCGTGCAAATCTTTATTAAGGTAAAATATTAAGGCGATTAACCAAATTACAGGTAATCAGCTGTCAAAAAAATTATATTTAAAAAACGGCAGCTTTTTATGGCCATATGTAAATTGTTTTGGCCTTAATTTGGACTTAAAATTTTTGAAAAAATGGTTTTATATGGGAAAAATGGGGTATTAAGGGAAACACAAAGCCAGTATTTTCAATGGGTGCTAAAATTGATTTTTACTTCCGATAAGGATAAATTATCGGAAGTAATTATTTGGTATAAAACATACAAAACTTGGTTACATTGGCTCCCGGCCAAGTTTTCTTGACCTGTACAAAATTCAAGCTTCGCTTAATGGTTCGCTTTCATTAAGTGCTGTTACCAAAAAAGCGTAACCTTACGGCTACGCCTTCATCTGTGAAATCAATATTGGATTGCTCCTATGCTGACAGGTGCTAAGGCGCCAATCCTCTTTAGGTGGGAGATAAGCACCCATAACGGTCAGTGTCTGCTGTTCAACTTCAACAAAGTCTTGTTTCACAGGACACTTTCGCATAGGGCGCATTAGCCAATCGGCTTTGCCTCTTGGATGCTTCCGTAAAGCATAGGATTTATTCGACTAATATTCAGTGGTAATTTAAAATTCCCACTGAATAAGTTTCATTTTACGTTCCTACATTTGTATCCACAATCGCTGATACTTTTCCAGCTGCTTCAACGTATGCTGGATGATGTTGTTTGCCAGTATTGGCGAACTGTTCAGGATGGTGTTTATTGACATCACAGGAACAATCAAAAATGTTGCCTGCTCTGTAAGTACCTCAGCAGAAACATGCACCCGATGCTCCGGTAAAAGTATATTTTCGTTTACCCAGCTGTTTTCCTTCAATATATCCAGAGTATTATACCAGCCGTCACCAGTTTCAATGCTACGGACAACCTTACCGGAGATAACAAAAACCATATATGTTTCCAGCTCTTGTTCGGACAGGCGATCACCTTCAAATTTTGTTTTAAGCTTGGCTTCACCCATAAAAAGCTGAATAATCCCCTGTTCACATTCCTGGAACAATTTAATCTTTGACAAGCCATCCTGAATAATAGCTCTGGAATCCTCCTGGCTGTTTTCCATACGCTCAATCTCAATACGCCAGCGATTTTCCAGGCGTTCCATGAACTGGTCATAGGTCAAATTCCAGTCGGTAATAATTTGCTGTAATACCAAAAAATAATGCTCAACCAATATTTTTACATCATTTTGGATAAATTTAGAGCCATCATAATGCACCGATAATATCACCTGATTGCCCTCAAATCTGAAAGCAATTTCCAGGTCCACATCCCGCACATCCCAATGCTTTTGACTTACAATTTTGCCATCATCAGAGCCTACCACCTGAGTGTATTGCTGAGGCTTTGAAAAAAAGTCATTGAAATTAAGGAAATGGTTCACTTTTTCTCCATTATCCCCCATTAAAGAAATGATTTCTTCACGGCCAAGGGAAGCATAAGGCTGGGAAATAACATATTGTTTAAAGGCTTTAAGAATAATATCCTTAACAGTAGGATTATCATCAGCTGAAATACTCAGTAGAATAGGCACAAGACTCTGGGCTGCCGGACCAACATCATTGCTTTTCTTTTGGGGAACAAGAAGACAAAAGCTTACATTTTGGGAATAATTAGTTTCCTGCAGCAAAAAGCCCCAGGCAGTCTGTAAAATAGACATCAGCATAATTTTGTTTGATTCTGATTTACCTCGAAGGTCTGAGATAATTGCCCTGGGAATATGGGCTAAATAATTATCTTCATTAGGCGCATCTTCATCGAATGTGTGATGGTTTAAATGGGGAATCTGAGCAGGCGCAGGGAGATTTTTCAGCAGCTTTGCCCAATATTCTCTTATTGACCCAGATAAATTGCCGGTAGCAAGTTTTAAATCCTTAAGAATATCATTGCCGACCACTGTATCGGACAGATTCATGGCTACCCGAAAAATATTTTTAAAATCGTATTCATGGAAAACAGGCTCCACTGCTGTTACAATTATCGCATATTCATTTTCCTGGGTGTTAAATACAGAAAACCGGTATAAGGTCCCTCTTAGCAGGTCAAACCCCTGACGGATGTCTGCTTCCATATTCTTTCGTAGCTCGCCATCCAAATCCTCTTTATCTAAATTTTTCAGATTATAGTAATTAATTTCTACCTCTGTATCACGTTTGTTCAAAATCACTGCCAAAAATCTATCGCCGGACAACACGTAATTGGTTCGCAGGGTATCAACCTGTTCAACTGCCTTTGCCACAGCACGGTTAAACCGCAATGGCGATAGATTACCATTAATCTTATAAAGGGTTTGCAATATAGATGCTCTGGGGTTGTTTATGTCCTTTTTGCTTAGACATCCAGCCTCAGAGGGGGATAATTCCCGTATGTGTTTTATCTTATAGGCCAGATAATTAGCCTGCTGCCCGTAGCTAGCTTCAAGAGCTGCCTTATCCTCTGCCGAAAGATTATTGAATGATATTTTCCCCTCCATGAATTTCATATCCCCCTTATTTAACCCTTGTTGGCAATTTTAGCTGTTTTCAGCCCCGTTGTATATTATTGTCAACATAGTCATATCATCTGATTGTTCAGCATTGCCTACAAAGTCGTCTAAACGTTCTTTTAAATCTGCCAGTAAGGCCTGTGAGTCCTTATTATCTACATCGATGCTATTTAACTCAGATAAAAGGCGTTCCTCGCCAAACAGCTCACCCTGCTCATTTAATGCCTCAGTTATACCATCGGTATATAAAATCAAACGGTCATTTTTTGCCATAACCAGCGCCTGACCCTTATAATCAATTTCCTCCATACCACCCATAACGAAATTACGCTCTACCGGAATATATTCAAATCTCTTTTCCTCAGCCCGATAAATCAACGGCGGATTATGACCGGCATTAACATAATTAAATATACCAGTAGGAAGATTCAATATTCCCAAAAAGGCAGTAACAAACATCATTGCATCATTGTTTTTACACAGCTGGTCATTAGTCTTTGCCATTAAATGGCATAAATCATCAACATAATCCATGGATAATGCAGAATTTTTCAGCATGGTTTTTGCAACAACCATAAACAAGGCCGCCGGAACCCCCTTACCTGAAACGTCGGCAATGGTTATCAATAAATTTTCATCATCCATCATGTAAAAATCATAAAAATCCCCACCTACCTCTTTAGCCGCGTGCATATTGGCATATACATCAAATTCTTTGCGGCCGGGTTCAAATGGAAATTCATGAGGCAGCATGCTTGTCTGAATATTAGTGGCCACTGCCAGCTCCGTAGCAATATGCTCCCTTTCTGTGGTAACCTTTGTGAGATTTGCCATGTATTTCTGCAATTCTTCAGTCATATTGTTAAAGGAATTAGCCAGGGTTTCCAGCTCATCGCCGGTGGATATGGATATTTTTTTATCGAGATTTCCAGCACTTATTTCCTTTACACCCACTGTAAGCTTTCTTATTGGCTTTACAAACTTACTGGTAAGCCAATAACAAATCTGATACAACACCACCAATAATGACCAAAAAACAATAGTAGCCACTACGATAAAATTAATGACGCTGTTCTGCATCATTTCCCGAAAGCCATTTATTTGCGTTACAATATTTTCACCGGCTTGCACAGCAGGCGACATAGCCTCTTTTTTCGAGATAAGCGTACCAAAGCTCCAATTAATTTTTTTTAAAGGAGCATAAGCCAAAAACCATTCTTCCCCATCAATCTCTACAGTTTGCCAGCCTTTTTCGCCATTAATCATCTTGTTTACAGTAGCTGCAAGTTTTTCATTATTAATGTTTCGCAAATCGACACTGTTTTCTGAAGCTAAAATCCCATCATGGCGAGTGGATAACATTATTTTACCGTTATCATTCATGACAAAACTGATACCAGAATCCCCCAATACTGCGCTTTTTACAATATCAGAAACGGATTTCACTGAGCAGGCTATTGCCACAACCCCGGCAAAACCATTCGCATCCTCATAAGGTGCCGAACAAGTAAAGCTTGGAAAGCCCTCTGCTCCGACATATATATCATTAAAGGTTAATGTTCCTTTTACTTTTGTGTTTTTATACCATCCCCGTTGGGTAGGTTCATATCTTTGCATAAATTCTTCGGTCATGGTAATGTATTCATTTCCCGGGGTATTATCCACAGCGATTATATACCCATGCCGTGAACCTACAAAAATAGAAGACTCATATTGTTTATACTTCTTTACCATTGGTTCAAAATATTCAACAACGTTAGAAGCCAATTCTATTTCCCGACGAACATCCTCGGATTCGCCGTTTAGAAACAAACTGGTTCCCCGATGCACATAAACCTCACCAGATCTTATAGCAGTATATCGCGAATCCGGCAATACAACAGGAGAAAAATGATAGGAATGCTTTAATATTTCTTCCAGTCCATTGGCAATATAAATTGTATCGTAAGAAATACCCAGCAGCTCAGTTTCTATAGAGTATGCCCTGCTCTGTGCCAAATCAACCAATCGACCGGTTATTTGTTCTCCTGTAACATTTTCTATATATTGGGCCGATGTGTCACTTAAAATATCGCTTTCATCGGTCAGCGCATTATCTAAGGTTATAAGCCCATATGTAACAAATATTCCCAAAAAAACAAACACAGTCATGCTACCAAAAAACATCAGTCTAAATATTTTTTTCCTGATGCTGTTGTTTTGAGAACGCCACCATAAAATCAGCTTTTCCTTCATAAAATCACTCTTAATGCTTTACATAATCACATTCAGTTCTCTATATCCAAAAAATTTGAAAATCCGGTCATTTCCAAAACCTCCATTACGTCATCATTTACATGATGAATTTTCATGGAGCCTTGTTTGTTCATCCGTTTTTGGGCAACCAACAAAATCCTAAGCCCTGCCGAAGCAACAAATGCAAGTTTTGAAAAATCAAAGTTAAGCTCTTCAATTCCTGTTAATTCCGTTTGAATAACCTTATCAAGCTGTGAAGCTGTTACAGCATCCAACCGACCAATCAATGAAATATTTAATTTATTCCCCTGTAGTTCTTTTTGTATTTCCATTATAGCATGGCTCCCTTCTACACCTTTTATATAATTTTCTCAATTGTCAGGATATTTTGTCCATCCTTATGCTGGTAGGTCACATCATCTACATTTTTCTTCACTAAATAAATGCCCAAGCCACCAACAGGTCTATCCGCTATACCAGCATTGATATCTGGATCTGGACGCTCTAAAGGATTATATGGTACCCCTCTGTCCATGAATTTAAGTTTGAATTTTGCTGTACCATCCACCAAAGAGCCTTCAATGGTAACATTGCCCACATTGCCGCCATAAGCGTAATTGGCGATATTAGTAAAAATTTCCTCCACCACCAGCTCCAGCTGCATTTTGACCTTTGCTGAGCAATCCCTGTCCTTCAGACAATATTCCACAAATTCATTGACCCTCTCTAAATTTTCCAGCTTCGCTTCAACGGAAATTTGCTTACATTCTCCCCGTGAATCCATACTAAAACCTCCATAGAATTATATATCAAAAATCAATTTGATTTAATATAAGCATGTACACTGTGTTCCAGACGAGTCAAACCATCCTCCAGCACCGACCTTGGACAGGCAATATTCATTCGTAAAAACTGACGCCCTGCCTGGCCAAATTCAGCACCCTCTGACAAAAACAATCCACTGTCATTACGTATAAATTCAGTCAGCTCTATGGAATCCGTACAGAAAGCAGAACAATCCATCCATAGTAAATATGTGGCCTCTGATGGTACAAGATAGATTTCCGGTACATTTTCCTCTAGATATTTCTGACATAATTGTTTGTTTTCATATATGTATGCACGAAGCTGCTCAAGCCAGTCATCACCCTCATTAAAGGCCGCAATAGTCGCTTCCATGGCTATTATATTAGGCTCGGCCACCTCATCTGTGTTGAGCTGACGCCACATTTTGTGACGAAGAAACTTATTTGGAATCATAACAGCTGCTGAATTGACACCGGCAATATTAAAGGTTTTAGTTGGTGCAATACACGTAACACTAATATCTCTGCAAACATCAGAAACAGAGGCAAATGGAACATATTCCTTTCCCGGAGCAGTTAAATCACAATGAATTTCATCAGCAATAACAGTAACATTGTGTTTTGCACAAAGCTCACCAACCTTAAACAGCTCATAGCTGCTCCACAAATTACCAGACGGGTTTTGCGGATTGCAGAGTATCATTAAACTGACCTGGGGATCGGCTAAATCCCTTTCTAACTGTTCAAAATTCATGGAATAAGCTTTGCCATCGTATTTTAATGGGCTTTCCACCACATATCGACCATTATTTACTATAGAATTAAAAAAGTTATTATATACTGGGGTCTGTATAACAACCTTTTCAGCCGGAGTAGTAAGCTTGCGAACTGCTGAAGAAATAGCTGGCAGAACTCCAGTAGTAAAAACAAGCCATTCAGGGACTATTGTTAATTTATGCCGACGCTTCCACCAGTTGACATAAGCCTCATACCAGGCACCAGGAACTATAGAATACCCTAAGGCACCAACATTCAGCTTATCCTTTATTGCATCAATAATCGGCTGCGCCACTGGAAAATCCATATCGGCCACCCACATAGGCAGCTCATTATCCCCCACATCCCATTTTAAGGAATTAGTGTTTCGCCGGTTGATAATTTTGTCAAAATCATATTTCATTCCATGGCCCCCCTGTTATTCCACTTCTGCTTATATATCCTGAATAGGAATAGCATACCTCTTACACATAATTCGATACACATTGCCAGCCATATTCCCTGTAATCCATATTTATCAACCAGCATAAAGGCAAGCGACATACGAATCCCCCATACACTGGCCAGATTAATCAGACTAGGGAAAAAAGTATCTCGTGCACCTCTAAGGGCTCCAGCTCCTACTATGGATATTGCAAAAAATGGTTCAGCGAACAGCTCTATCCTAAGTACCTCTGTGCCAAGCTGTTGAACCTCAACCACCGGCGTCAAAAAGGCAAAAACATACGGTGCCACAATATACATCAGTGCTCCCAATGTACCCATTGTAATCATGCCTGTAGCCACCGAAAACTTAGCAAAGCCCTTGGCAAAATGCGGCTTTTTGGCACCGATACTTTGACCGACTAAGGTAACAGCAGCAATAGCAATCCCCATTCCGGGCATATAGCAAAGAGATTCTGCCGTAATAGCAAAGGAATTGGCTGCTATAGCCACAGTACCAAGCGGCGCTACCAAAAGCATCATAGCAACATGGGAGCCACTTAGTATTACCTGCTCTGCAGCAATTGGTGCGCTTATTTTACAGGCATCAGAAAGGCATTTTTTGGTAATCTGCCAAGCCATACCAGCCTTCTGCCTTAGGTAATTGGCACGAACAAAGGACAAATAAAGCAAAATACAGGCAGTGACTGACTCGGCCATTACAGTACCGATGGCAGCTCCCATTACACCGTAGCCCATTCCCGGCATCCAAAGCTCAAAGCTACCAACACCGATATATCTGGTGGGAAAGATAAAAAAGAAATTAAACAGTATATCCAGAACACACATAATACTGTTAAATA
The DNA here is from genome assembly GCA_017475925.1 of Anaerovibrio sp. Classification (GTDB taxonomy): domain Bacteria; phylum Bacillota; class Negativicutes; order Selenomonadales; family Selenomonadaceae; genus Anaerovibrio. Next base: position 7,832 of record JAFVER010000144.1, read on the forward strand.
AACTGACAGATTTTATGCTGCCGCTGCATTGAAGCATTGATGTGACCAGAATACGAAGCATAATAATAGGCATGCCAATCATAAATACCAGAAAATACTCATAGGCTCCCTGATAAATTTCCGGTGTTGCACCTAAAAGCTCTGGTACATGCGGACTGGCAATAACCCCAATGGTGCTGAACAAAACTGCAAAGCTGGTTACCACAATCAGGCTTTGGCGAAAAGTATCCCGGGAATCCATCATTCGTTTGGCACCAATAAACTGTGCTACCTGCACAGAAAAGCCCTGCACCATAGCACTGGAAATTCCATAGCTGAACCATAGCAGCGGTCCAACCAGGCCGATGGAAGCTGAAGCAGCAGCCCCCAAGCTTCCCACCATGGCAGCATCAATATACTCCATTACAATATAGGTTACTTGAGATAACATTGCCGGAACACTAAGTGCCCAAACGCATTTCAGCATTTTTCGCCATTCGAGCTGCTGTTCATTTTGAATCAAGCTAACTATATTCATATCAGTGTATCACCATGATAATTTATTCTATATTGCATTTATCAGTACACTACTATCTCAGTGGCCTCTTTATCAATATTTTCATCATCAAAAATTATTTCTTCAATACCTGTCGCCTTAATCCTGCCTGAAATTGGATTTTTTACACTAATAATTTTTGAAGTAACCTCAGCGTCTATATCAGATACATACTCAAAGGCCAAATCTGTGTTAAGCAGCTTGCAGTTTTTTAACGTCACATTTTTCATGTAGCAAAAACCCTGATTACTTTCAATAGCACAATTTTCCAGTGTGACATTTTGAGAATTCCACCCGATGTATTCGCCACATATATAGGAATTTTTGACCACAACATTATTACAGTTCCAAAAGGCATCCTTGGAAATCATTTTTGCGTTGTTGACCTCTACATTTTCACAGCCGTCAAAGGAATAATTTCCTGCCAGATTGAAGCCATCTATCTTGATATCCCGGCTGTTCATGGCAAAATAACTTCCCTTGGCGCTGACATTGTGCATACTTATATCACAGCAGCTCCACAGGGTTTCATCGGCAATAAGAAAATTCACATTGTCAAGCTTAATGCCCCTGCACCGTCTAAAGCCCTTTGGAGCCTCATACAAAACATCCTTTAAAGCAATGTTGTCGGTATACCATATACCAGCCCTGGCCATTTCAAAGAAGGTACTGTCCTTCACATCAATATCGCTGCAATACCACAAAGGATATTTCCATTGAAAACTGGTTTTTTCTATTTTGATGTTATGACTTTCCTTTAATGGTGATTCTCCATCGGCAAAAATACAATTCGTAATAGACATATTTTTAACCATAAACAGAGCCCGTTCCCCTACCAGACGCTCTTCCGATATGTTTTTCATGCAATCTTCCTCCCTAAGAATTTAACGTAATATTATAAACTAAAACTTTCTCTAAAGATATATTGCTAAAATCATGTACGAAACTCCATATACAATAATATCACGAAAAAAAGGCTATGCCAACACGACATAGCCCTTCAACTGATTAAATTTTAAATCATTTCAATGCTTGAAGCCCCGCCCGGGCGAATCGTCAAGGTATATACCCTGAAGAGATCCAAACCAATCCAGTAATCCTCAGCACCGTTTTCATAAACTACCTTTACATCCCAGTACTGCACCCCATCTCTTGGGTCAAAATACAGGAAAATATCCTGACCAGGACGAAGTACATTATTCCCAAGCTCGTCCTGATAAATCCATTCAGAGGTACTGGTTGGACTTAAGTAAATGTAAGTAATAGTCTTACCCGTACCATTTACCAGGGTAAAATCCTGACTTCCAGCCATAGCAGTACCGGATACCGCAAAGGCCATCACAATTGCGAAGAGAAACACCTTTAAAGCATTAAGTTTTTTCATTTTCGATTGCCTCCTGTCTCATAAATGATTGAAAAACCCTTTCATTACTTATATACGAATGATACAAAAAATTATTACAAAATTCAATAAATTTTTTCATACAAAAATATAATTGAATGACAGATGCAATGTCTAAAGGTTAAACCTCCTGCTGGAGCACAACCTGATCAACATAATCAATCTCATGTACCTTTACGTTTATTGATTCCTTAGAAGATGTGGGCACATTTTTTCCCACATAATCCGCCCTTATAGGCAGCTCACGATGTCCACGATCAATAAGTACTGACAGCTGTATGGCTGTAGGTCTGCCCATATCTATAATAGCATCCATGGCAGCACGGATTGTCCTGCCGGTATATAAAACATCATCCACCAGTACAACGATTTTTCCATCCAAATTTACCGGCATAGTAGTCGGTCGTACCACAGGCTGATATGATAGGGTGGACAAATCATCACGATAAAGGGTTATATCCAAAATACCAACCGGGGGACGCATACCTTCAATATTTTCTATAGCATCAGCAATACGGTGAGCCAAAGGAACCCCCCTGGAACGAATACCCACCAATATTACATCCTTTACCCCTTTATTTTTCTCTACAATCTCATGGGCAATACGAACTAAAGCCCTAAACATTCCCTGTTCATCAATTAAAACTGATTTATCAACAAAATTTGCCATAAGCCTAACACTCTCCTGATTATTATATTTGACAGCGCATCACTTATTACGCAACTTATTCAAAATTTTTTCCATATCATCCGGAACAGGACTGGTAAATTTCATTCGTTCCCCAGTAGTTGGATGTGTAAGCTCCAGACTGACAGAATGCAGAGCCTGACCCTGGATAGCAAAATTCCCCTTTATTTTTCCATGCTTTGCAGCTCCATATTTGGGGTCCCCCACCAGCGGATGACCTATGTGTGTCATATGAACCCGTATCTGGTGAGTTCGTCCTGTTTCAAGACGACATTCCACCAGGGTACAATCCCCAAATCGTTCCAATACCTTAAAATGAGTAACAGCAGGCTTGCCATTATCCTGAACAATAGCCATTTTTTTTCGGTCCGTTGGATGACGACCAATATCACCACGAATGATTCCAGCCTCTTCCTTTATGTTGTTCCAGACTATGGCAATATAAGTCCGGTGGGCAGTTTTGTCCTGAATCTGTTTGGCAAGACTGATATGTGCCTTATCATTTTTTGCTGCCACCATTACGCCAGAGGTATCCTTATCAAGTCTGTGAACAATTCCCGGCCGGATTTCACCATTAATGCCAGATAAATCCCTGCAATGATATAACAGCGCATTCACCAAAGTCCCTGAGCTTATTCCAGCAGCCGGATGAACAACCATTCCTCTGGCTTTATTAATAACTATAATGTCATTATCCTCATATAATATATCCAAGGGAATATTTTCCGGCAGGATTTCCACGTTTTTGGCGTCAGGAACCTCAAGACTAACCTCATCCTCCAGCTTTAGGCGAAAATTACCCTTTCTTAAAACTCCGCCAACCAATACACAGCCCTCGGCAATCAGCCTTTGGATATGGGCTCTGGAAAAATCCGGTCTCATTCTAGTTAAAAAAACATCCAGACGTTCATTTAAATTATCAGCCTTAAACGTCTGTATCATCTACTCCCCTCCTGAAGCAAACATCAAACATTATAAAGGCCGCTCCGATGCATATTGCCACATCAGCAATGTTAAACACCGGCCAAAAACGAAAATCAAAAAAATCAATCACCAGACCATTCTGTAACCGGTCATAAAGATTTCCAATGGCTCCTCCCATTAAAAGTCCTACGCCCCATTGAAACAGTGTATTTTCCTTCAAAATTTTTTTACGGAAAAATACAATTGCAGCAACAAACAACAATGCCACGATTATAAAGAATAACCGTTGATGCTCAAAAATACCAAAAGCAGCTCCAGGGTTTACCACATATGTAATATAAAAATAATCCTTTACAACTGGAATAGACTGCCCCAAATGCATTGACGCAGTTATATACCCCTTTGCCAGCTGATCTATAACAAAAATTATAATACCTAAAACAAAGGGCACCTGTTTTGCCTCCAACCTTAATTTACTTGTCATTATCAAAATTTTACTTCCTCATTTTCTTCCGCAGCAGGCTCATCCTTAATAACATCCTCGGCCTCAAAGGCTTTATCTATATCTGTATAGGCCTCCTTGGTAGCAATTTCTACATTTACAGAGGATAAAACATCATGGTCCTGTTTGTCCGGCATTTGTCTTTCAAAATCATCCAAAAGGGCCAATTCAGTATTTAAGGTATTACGTATCTTGGCAATAAACTGCCGCTTATCACTGACAATACGCTCATACTCATTAATGGCCTCCCGTACCTTTTGGGCGGCTTCCTCCAGACGACGCTTGGCTTCAAGCTCAGCCTCATGAATAATATTATCGGCAGCCTGCTTTGCAGTCTGACGTATTTCATCAGCCCGATTGTTGGCAGTATTCGTCACCTCATCGGCAGTGCGTTGGGCCACTAAAAGTGTGTCCTGAAGGTTTTTCTCCAGCTGATGATATTGGGTTAAAGCCTTTTCGTTAAGCTCAATTTCTTTTTTTAGCTGATTATTTTCCCGATATAATTTTTCGTAATCATTAACAACCTGATCCAAAAAATCGTCTATTTCCTCCATATTGTATCCGCGAAAGCTGCGGCTAAATTCCTGATTGTGAATATCAATAGGTGTAAGCATTTCTTCCTCCAGATTTAATATTAACTTTATTTAAAAATCACACAGTATTGTAACATATTTTTTTGCACAATAAAACACCACACCACATTTAAGGTGATAAATTTAACATAAATTTACATCAATCCAAATCAGTAGCTTTGCCCTTGTACTTTGGAGGTCGCTTCTCCAGGAAAGCATTTATTCCTTCCTTGTAGTCATCTCCACCATATACCCGCTGACGATATGCGTTAATCCGTTCAAAGTTTTCAGCACTTATAACCGTCGAGGCTCTGGATAAAATTCTAAACTGACGTTTAATAGCACTGACGGACAGAATACTGTTACGGCGTAATGGTGCCAAAAAATGCTCCTCCAGCAGCTTTTCTAATTCCTCACTGTTTTCCGCTACATGGTTTATCAATCCAACATTCAGGGCATCCTCAGCCTCAATAGGTGTTCCTAAAAAAAACATTTCTCTGGCCTTGTTTATGCCCAATTGATTAATAAAATGCAGCAGCCCTGAAGCATTATATGGAATACCAATCTTAGCAGGCGTTATAGCAAAGGTTGAATCCTTGGAGCTGACAATCATATCACAGGACAGACAAAGGTCACAGGCGCCCCCCCATACGGTTCCATCAACACAGGCAATAACCGGTATAGGCGTATCCTGAACCTCACGCAGTAATTCCTCCATGGGTACATTAAATGCCAACGGATCACTGCCATCCTGTGGCAGCTCACGTATATCATGGCCGGCACTCCATACGTGACGGTTTACCTCAGCCTGGATCACAATACCAACACATTCCTGGGAATAACTGTCCTTTATTGCTTTGATTAATTCATGGCACATGTCCTCACTTAAACAATTGAAGTGCTTGCCATTCTGCATTTTTACATAGGCAATACGATCCCTAATAACAGTACTTACCAGCATATTTATTCCTCCCTATATATAGCTTGTTTTTTCCATAGCATCGTTTAGAGTTTTTTTATAATCTACAGCTAAAAAAAGAGCTATAAAACTGCAAGGCGAAATATTGCATATTTCATAGCTCTTTGAAAACTAATTTTTATTAATTCCAAATAGTTTTCATAATTTCACTATAAGACTTTTCCAAATAATTAATGATAACTCCAAACATCAGGTAAACCAATTCACCGGTTAAGGCTCCATCATCAACTACCAGACAGGCATCCATAAGGAGATTGCCATTTTCATCACAATAGAATTTAAATGGCTTGTATTGAGCGTTTTCCCCGTTTAGAAGCTTCAGCAGCTCAAGCTGATTTTTTTCCTTTAACGCCATGGACAAAATCTGCACCCGTATCAAAGGAAATACACTGTTGTCAGTGATTACCACCGTAGGAAGCTGCTGGCCTTCCACTGCAATAGTAGACTGAAACACAACCGTTTCCCGTTCATCCTCAAAATCCTTGATGTCAAAGATTTTAATGTCTTTTTCTTCTAAATATTTTTTAAAGTTCTCTGCATGTTTATTCATTGATTTTCCTCCGAGGAAATTATATATATCTTTTTAATACTACCACTGTACGGCCCTTTTTAGTTTGCCCCTTGATTTCGACAACCTCCACACGGCCACGTCCCCGCATGGACAGTACATCCCCCTCTTTTACTGCCTGAGCTGCGTTTTTTACTGGCTGCCAATTAAGCCGTAGCTTATCAGCAGCTATATCAGCTGCAGCATGACTACGTGATGTACCATAGCCGGAAGCAGCAATGGAATCTACCCGAAGAGAAGCCACTGTAGCCCGTATCTCCTTGCACCGTTCCTCCTTTGGTGCAATATTGGATAGGTCATCCAAAACGCAGGATACCCCACTGTGCCCAATCTGAGTGAGATTATCCAGCAGGTATGTCCCCATTTGCTCATCCGCCAAAATCCTGGCAGTAGCGGCCCCCATTATGATATCACCAATGCGGTCCCGCTCAATTCCCTGCCCCATCAAGGCTCCCAATACGTCCCGATGGCCGATGTGCTCAAATTGTCCATTCCAACTGGCTTTTATAACGACAATATTAAAATCAGGATTACCGCCAAAGGCTTCATCCATAAACATAGCCCGTTGACGCTCGGCCCCATGATAGCCTCCATGAAAGTCCACTCTGATTCCAGGGTAATTAGCTGCTACAGTTTCCGCAATCTCCTGCCCATAGGGGTCAAGAAAACCACTTAGCCGAAACTTCTGACTTCGCTTCACCTGCTCAGCCAGGTCCACCAGCTTAACCGCTGTTTCAGCCCCTTCAGTACCCTTATAAAACCGTATTATTTTTTCCTTTTGTTCAGAACCTGCCATACTTTAGATTATTTCCCCAAATTCTTTGAGCATTCTGTAGCCGCCATAACTGCATCAATCAGTGCACCACGGACTCCCTGCTGCTCCATAACTCTTACACCAGCTATAGTTGTACCAGCCGGACTTGTTACCTGATCCCGTAACACATCAGGATGTTTACCGGTTTCCAGAACCATTTTAGCGGCGCCCAGCATGGTTTGAGCTGCCAATAAAATCGCAGTCTGACGAGGGAGCCCTGCTGCCACACCGCCATCAGCCAAAGCATCAATCATCAGGAAGCCATAGGCCGGACCACTGCCCGAAAGTCCGGTAACTGCATCCAACATACTTTCCTTAACCTCTACTGCCTGACCACAGGCGTATAGAATGTCCCTTATGCCTTTTACATTATCCTTAGTAGCCTTTTCATTCCGCGCATAGGCTGACATACCCTCACCTACGGCTAACGGTGTGTTAGGCATTATCCTTACTATAGGATTTTTCGGGAAATATTCCTCGATTGATTTGATAGGAAATCCCGCCACAATTGAGGCGATTGTAATATTTTCAGGCACCTTTCCCTTTAATGAGGCCATAACCTCGGTTACTACCTGAGGTTTAACTGCAAAGAAAAGCAAATCAAGGTCTGCAGTCTTAACAAAAGCATTATCTGTTACTGCATTGATACCATGCTCCTTTATGAGCTCTTTACATCTGTCTTCCCGTATTTCTGAAACAAATACGTTCTTAGGAGCTACTAATCCCTTAGCCAATGCACCGGAAAAAATAGCCTCTCCCATAGAGCCTCCACCAATAAATCCAATTTTCATAGCAGTCATCAGCTTCTTTCTGTAAGTATTTTAGCGATTATTTAATTATAAAACACTAGGTGATTATCTAAAGCGGACACTATCTTGCCTTGGTACTCAGTAAAATCGAGCAATGCGCAGACTGAACTGAGTTCCATTAGGCAAAATGTCTTGAGTGGAAGCGCTCCGCATTAAATATTCGCCTGGCATAAATACCTATATTTGACATCAAAAGTTAAACTTATTTATTTTCCCATGGCATATTATTTATACCATGATTTTGCTGACTAACAGTTATATTGACATTTTTCGGGGCAAACAGCCAAACATTACGGCTGATTTTATTTACCGCACCATCAATGGCATAAATCGTTCCGCTTATAAAATCAATAATGCGTATAGCAGTCTGCTCCTCAACATTTTCCAGATTTATAACAACGGGGCAACGTTCCTTCAGGCAATTTGCAATCTGTTGACAATCGTCAATATTACTGGGTTTGATTACCTTTACTTTCATCATTGTACTCGCCAAAGCAGGCGCAGAGCCCCCCTCCCTAATTGATGCTGATGCAGTGCCCATTCCAACAACCTTTCTGTCATGTAAGCTACGGCGGGTATTCCCACTTACTGGTTCAGCTGGTTTCAATCTAGGCTCTACCGGACCTTCAGTTTCTTCAATAATGGTTTCCAAAAGCTTTTCATCCTCTTCACTTTCTTTAATGCCAAGCTTTTCCAAAAAAGAATCTATTTTACCCACACGATTTCCTCCTTACAAACAGTATCATGCCAGCTTGGGCTTAATATTGTCTTGGGCCAAAAATACCTGTTCCAACCCGCACAATATTTGCCCCTTCTTCAACAGCAATTTGATAATCGTGAGTCATTCCCATTGACAAGTATATAATATTCGACTTTTTAAGGTCCATTTCCTTCACTTTTTTAAAAATTTCATACATTTTTGCAAATAAAGGACGACATTCCTCTACATCATCATAATTTGGGGCTATACACATCAGCCCCATAAGCTCCAGATTAGACATTTCATCTACCTTGTAAAGTAAGCTCTTTAAATCATCCTCATAAATTCCAAATTTTGATTCCTCCTGGGCCAGATTTACCTGTACCAATATCTTTTGAATTTTATTTATGCCTGAAGCGGCATTATTCACCGCCTCTGCCAAATGCAACGAATCAATGGAATGAATAAGGTCAAATATTTTTACCGCCTGCTTTGCCTTGTTGGTCTGCAAATGACCAATTAAGTGCCACGTTACCTGCCGGTCAAGAGTCTCAAATTTTTCCTTGGCCTCCTGAATACGGTTTTCACCTATATCGGTTATCCCGGCATCTATGGCTTCCCGCATGGCCTGAATATCATGGTTTTTCGTTACCGCAACCAGCAGCACATCCTCCTGCTTGTCAGGGTCTCTATGTCCTTTGGCAACATCTATGTTATCCCTGACCTTATTTAAGTTTTCTGTTATCATATATTTCACCCTCTGAAAATATCCTCATTTTATAGAAAGTACTGCTGCGATTCGACCAGTACGTCCTCCATCAGCACGATAAGAAAAAAATTGACGATTGTTGCAGGCCGTACATACATCAGCCATATCAATATGCTCTGCCAATAGTCCTTCCTGACGGAGCTGTAAATAATTGGTTCGTGGCAAATCAAGATGGTAATGGCCACCAGAAGTTTTCTTCAATATGTCCTGTTCAAAATCCGGAAATGCTGTTTTAAAGCCTTCGGCTACCTCATTCCCCACTTCATAGCAGCAAGGGCCAATGGCCGGACCAATCCCGGCCAGGATATGCTCTGGCATACAGCCAAATTCCTTTACCATGTAGCTGACGGTTTTTTTTGCAATACCGGCTAAGGTTCCCTTCCAGCCTCCATGGGCAACACCAATGGCTTTTTTTACCGGGTCCGCCAGCAATATCGGTGTGCAATCAGCAAAAAACAGCATCAATGGCAGCCCAGATACATTTGTTACAAGGGCATCTACATCGGAAATAGCTTCGGTATAATTATACATACCGATACCTGTATGCTCCCCGGCAACACAAAATATATTTGCTCCATGAACCTGCTGACAGGTAACCCCACTTCCAGCCGGTAAGCCTAAGCCGGTAAAAAAAATATCTCGGTTTTTCTTTACCAGCTCCGGTTGGTCATTGACATGAAGCCCCAGGTTTAAACTGTCAAAGTCCCCCTGACTTACCCCTCCATGCCTGGTAGAAATCCCATGAACAAACAGCTCATCAGGAAAAATGGAAAATTTTCCTATCCATAGATTATTAAGCTTAGCAGAAACTAATGAAAAACTCATACTCACTCACCTAAATTAAAACTTTTCAGTGTGTATTGATTAAAACTAAAGCAAATATTAACCCCCTCAGTCACTTCGTGACATCTCCCCCAAGGGAGACAAGCTCATTTTACCATACGCTAACTGGCGCTAAGGCTCCCATCCTCTTAGGTGGGAGTTATAAGCTATATTCCAGCAACTTCTACTCTTGCCTCCCCACGGGGAGGTATATCAATCACACACTCCACAACGCCGACAGCCATCAAAGCATTGGATTGTGTGCTTTGGCATCCTTTGACAGGCCTCCATGTATTCCTTTTTTAAGTAATCCTTGGAAAATCCCATATCTAATATATCCCAGGGAAGGTTGTTATCCAACTCAATGGACTGACAGACAAAATCCTCCATCGTGAAGCCATGCTGCTTCAGCACAGCCTTCATTCCCTTACTGCCACCATGTTGATAGGCTTCAAACAGGTAGGCTCCGGTATTTCGATTCCCTCTGGCCAATAGGGCCTGAACATATGCGTCACGAGGTGACTCAGCAATAACCTCGATATTGTGACGTTTTTTTAAGGCAGAGGTTATTTGCTTTATTGCTGTCTGAATATATTTTATAGAGGCCATTGGCGCCCATTGAAAGGGAGTGAAAGGCTTCGGAATAAATGGGTTGATACTTAATGTCAAGCGTCCGGCAGCTCCATTTTTCTCCATTATGTCCTTTAAATTTTCGGCCATTTGAATAATTGCCTGAATATCATCCGTGGTTTCCCCTGGAAGCCCAATCATTATATAAAGGCGAAAATTTTTAATACCGGCCTTTATTCCCATGGACATGGCATTTATTAAGTGTTCATCCTCAATCCCCTTGTTGATTACTGCCCGAATATGTTTACTGCCGGCCTCCGGAGCCATGGTAAGGGTTTTTAAACCGCTCTTGGCCAGGGAATTTACTAATTCCTGAGTAACAGAATCCGCCCGAAATGAGGCTACAGACATATTAAGTCCATCACCTAATATCTCTTGACACAGCTTATCGATTTCCGGATAATCAGAAATTGCGGCTCCCATCAAGCCTACCCGTCGCCCATCTTTTTTGGCATTTATCAACATTTTTTCAATGGCCTTCAGCGAACGATTACGAGGACGCCGAAAGCAATAGCCGGCCATGCAGAATCGGCAGTGTCGGCCACAGCCCCGGGCTATTTCAATCAGGTGAAGCTTAAACTCTGTATTTTCAGTATAAATAGCCGACTCACCAGGAAAATCATCTAAATTATCCAGCCATTGACGATTGACCCTTTTCGGCACATCATCCTTTTGGAAAAACCTTGCTGAAAAGCTGTCCTGTTCATTGTATGACACCTCATAGCAGGCCGGAACATAAACCCCAGGGACTTTTGCCAAATCGGCTAAAAGCTCCTTTCGACCTTTACCCTCCCCTTTTGCCTGATTATAGACTTCCATAAATGAGGGCATTATCACTTCCCCTTCACCAATGATAAAAGCATCGATAAACTGACTCATGGGCTCCGGGTTAAAGGTGGCACACGGACCACCGGCAATAACCAAAGGCTCCTGCTCCCCCCGGTCTGCTGCTAATGGACTAATCTTTCCCAGCTCCAGCATTTTTAATATATTAAAATAATCCATTTCAAAGGACATTATAAAGGCCAAAATATCAAATGCTGCTATCACGCTTTGGGTTTCAACAGACATTAATTGAGCCTTGGATTTTTCGTACTCCTCCTGCTGCTTCCGTTCAGGTAAAAAGCAACGCTCACAGGCAGTATCATTGCGATTATTCAATAAACGATAAATTATATGAAGTCCTAAATTGGACATACCAACAAAGTAGGAATTTGGATAGGCCAACACAACCCGCGTGCGATTTCCACCGCGATAAATACAATATCCAGCTTCCCCCTTGAGCAGCTCCTTTAGCTGTTCCTTCAATCGCCAGGACAAAAAAGTTCCTCCCTAGTCATCCGCCAAAAGTACGTCTAATTCGTGCCGGAAGCTGCTAATATCAGAAAATTTTCTGTAAACAGAGGCAAACCTGATATAAGCAACCTGATCAAAATTTTTTAGTTTTTTCAGGGTCATTTCACCAATTTCCTTGGATTGCACCTCTTGGACAAATTCACGTCGAATGGCCTGCTCAATATCATGAGCCAGGGTCATGATGCTCTCCAAGGATTTATCCCGTTTATCGCAGGCACGAATCAGTCCGTTCAACAATTTATTTCTGTCAAAAATCTGACGGGTTCCATCGTGCTTTACCACCATCAAAGGAAGCTGTTCCACCGTTTCAAAGGTAGTAAACCGCTTGCCACAGTGCACACAGCCACGCCGTCGCCTTATGGCATGACCATCATCTACCGCCCGAGAATCAATCACCCTACTGTCTTCTTTGTTGCAATATGGACAAAGCATTATCACACCTTCTTACTTTTCTTTCTCATCTTATTAGTATCAGATTTTTTCGTCACTCGTTTATTTTCCGGTTTGATTAAACACAGCTTCCCATACCCAATAAGGTCCCGGCGCCCGGCCTTTTCCAAGGCCTTTTTTACCAGCAGGTAATTTTCAGGTAACCAATACTGCATCAAGGCCCGTTGCATGGCCTTATCCTCTGGTTTTTTCGCTGTATACACCCTTGCTCCGGTAAGCGGATTGATACCGCTGTACCACATACAGGTAGATAACGTTCCCGGTGTTGGAATAAAATCCTGCACCTGCTTGGGATGATAGCCCATTTTTTTGATAAACTCAGCCAATTCAATGGCATCCTTTAAGGTAGAGCCAGGATGACTGGACATGAAATAAGGCACCAAAAATTGCTTTTTCCCAATTTTCTTATTTATTGCAGTAAACCGTTCCACAAATTGCCTATATACTCTGGCTGGAGATTTCCCCATTATATGTGTTACATTATCTGAAATATGCTCCGGTGCAATTTTTAATTGTCCACTAATATGGTGCTCGCAAAGCTCCTGCAGGAAATTATCCCTGGCTAACATCAAATAATCAAACCGGATACCAGACCGGATAAATACCTTTTTCACTCCAGGCAGCGCCCGCAGCTTTCTAAGCAGCCCTATATAATCACTATGATCAGCCACCAGGTTTTTGCATACAGTCGGGGATAAACACTGCTTTCCGTGACAGGTTCCCCGTTTTAGCTGTTCATCACAGGAAGGTCTGTGAAAATTCGCCGTAGGCCCGCCTACATCGTGAATATATCCTTTGAAGCCAGGCAGCTTAGTCAGGATTTTTGCTTCACGCAATATAGACTCATCACTGCGTCTTTGGATTATTCGTCCCTGATGGGAAATAATGGCACAGAAATTACAGCCACCAAAGCAGCCTCTATGGGCAACTATGCTGAATTTTACCTCATCATAGGCTGGTATGCCACCGGCCTTGTCATAGCACGGATGCCAGCTTCGCTCATAAGGTAAATCATAGATTTCATCCATTTCCTCCACACTTAGTGGCATAGCCGGTGGATTTTGTACGATACACCATGGGCCATTTTGCTGAGCCAGTCGTTTTCCCCTATAAGCATCCTGCTCCAAATACTCGGTTTTAAAGGCTTCAGCAAATTTTGTCTTATCCTCCTTTACCTCTTTATATGATGGTATTGGAGTATAATCCCATATATAATCAAAGCCTGGCACCTTAAAACAGGTTCCCGGAACATCCTGGATATTGTTTATTGCTACTCCCTGATGAAGCTGGGCAGCAATATCAATAAGCTGGTGCTCCCCCATGCCGTATACCAACAAATCTGCATCACATTCTGCCAGAATAGACTGCTTTATGGAATCCGACCAATAATCATAATGAGCAAATCGACGGAGGCTGGCTTCTATTCCTCCAATAATAATCGGAACATCGTTTCCCCAGCATTCACGAAGCAACCGGGAATACACTACAACAGCCCGCTCAGGCCGATAGCCGGTCCGTCCTCCTGGCGAATACAAATCCTCATGGCGAATCCGCTTGGCAGCAGTATATTTATTTAGCTGGGAATCCAGGTTTCCACTTGAAACAAGAAAGCCCAACCTGGGTTTTCCCAGGCGGGCGAAATCTTTTATACTATGCCAATCGGGCTGGGGAATAATCCCTACCTTGTAACCATGCTTTTCCAAAAGGCGACACAGTATTGCCGGGCCAAAGCTGGGATGATCTACATAGGCATCTCCTGAAACGAAGATAAAATCCAGCTGCTCCCAGCCTCTACATACCATATCAGACCTTGAAATTGGTAAAAAGCTCATTTAATCACACCATATAGTATTATTTTTTGCCAGTAGCAGAATTAGTCTTGTTTTTCGACGTATCTGCTGATTTAGCCGGAGCAGCACCATCACTGTCCTTGGTCATTATCCGCTCAACAACCTGTCCCTTGTTGCCAAGCTTACCAAGCTTGTTGCCGTTCCAGGTAAGCTCCATGGCACCAGCATTTCCTGCGGTAAGCTCAACTCTGTCCTTACCCTTCCAGGTCAAATCCTTGCCCTGTTCAGCCATGCCCTCAAATACCTTCTTGCCATCAACCAGTACAGAAACCCAGCAGGCAGCATCACATCTTGCTATAACCTCAACCCCATCATAGTGCTTGACAGCAGGCTTTTCTGCCGTCGTATTCGTGGTTTCCTTTTTCACCTGCTCTGTTTTTACAGATGGCTTAGTATTAGCCGTTTGCTTGCCTGTACTGGATGGATTGTCACTGAAGGCATAATAAACGCCCCCTAAAAATACGGCCAATACAGCCAAAAGTATAAGGAATTTATGGGAGCTCCCCTTTTCCTCAGTTCTTTCCCGATAATCATCCCCTGAAGAAAACAGATTGCCACTGCCGGTGGAATTATACGTTCTTGGCGAAGATTTTACCGTTACAGTACGTTGTGGAACATCAGCATGATAATCCTCTTTAGCTTGCATATCCACTGGCTGAACTGGCGTGGATATATCGCGCTCCGAATTATATTGTCTCAGCAGAGAATCACTATCCAAATTCAATGCCTTTGCATAATTGCGTATAAACCCCTTTGTATACACATCCCCAGGCAAAGAATCATAATCACCGTTTTCTATAGCTGTAATATATAAAGACCTGATACTCGTCTCGTTTTCTATATCCTTAATTGTTAGCCCCTGCTTTTCTCTTTCCCGTCTTAAAGTATCTCCAAGCATGTTCTAACCTCCTACACAAACATTCTATCATATTATACATTGATATATATTCATACACAAGTAATCAAGTGGAAAATACAAAAAAATTTATACCTGCATAAGTCTAAATTCCTTTATAAGGTCAAGCAGAATAGCAGCTGTTCGGTCTACACCATATTTACTGGACTTTATCATAATATCATAGTTTTCACCATTGCCCCATTTGTTCTCTGACAAGCGCTGAAAATGCCTTTCCTGCTCCCTGGTATTTTTCTTAATCAGCTCAACAGCTTCGTCTTCATCAACGCCCTCCTTCCGCATAACCCGCTTTATCCGCTCATCCTCATCAGCAGTGATAAAAATATGCAGGGAATTTTTGTGATTTTGCAGTACATAGTTTGACAATCTCCCTACAATAACGCAGGAATCCTTGGCTGCAATATGCTGAATAAACTGGGCTTCAATTTTATAAAGCTCCTCATCCCGTTTTTCTCCCTCATCCTCAAAGGATATTGCCGACCAATCAAAAATACTGCGATAGCTGGTCTCATCCTGATTAAGCTCCTCCAGCTGTAAAACATCACGGTCATAATACGGAAGATTCAGCTCATGAGCAATTCGTTTGGCAATAGTCCGTCCCCCGCTGCCATATTCATGGGACACCGTAAGAACAAAATGGCTTTCACTAATACTGTCGTCAATTATTACAGACAGCTTTTTTTCCTTATTTTCCGGCAGAATAAAATAACTGAATTCCCGAAGGGACTTAGAAAATAATTTCATAAAGACAATGGTAAAAAATACTGTTAAAACCGTGCCTTCGCGTAAAAGGTCATGGCTTTCCAGCAGCAAAGCTCCAAGGCCGCCTGCAACAGTGGCAAAAATCACATCACTAAGCAGCCGAACTAAAAAATATTTTTTTCCCCAAAGCTTGGCAATGAATTTCAAAAAAGACTCCAGTGGCATTCGTCCCACATTGGCAATTCGGGCCAAATATAAACCACCAGCCAGAACAAAGCCCCCTGACATACAGGCAAACAGCTCTCCCCTATAGCTTTTTGGTGCAAAGCCCTCCAGACTGTCCATGGATAAATCAGTAAATATACCTAACGCCACAGCTGTAAAGAATTGCAGCAGCAATATCCGTTTTTTTAGCCGACGTTTTCTTACGGCAAAATGCACCAAAATCAGGATTAAATTACAAATAATAACCCAGGTCCCTATACTTAGATTTGTAAAAATCAATGACAGGGTGGCAGGAACAGTAATCACAGGAACAGCACCAATACCGGATTTTATGGTTATTGTTGTGCCCAGGGAGCAAAACAATATTCCCAGCAAAAGGGTCAGATAACGACGCAATATTTCCGATGTAGTCTTTTTTCTTTCAACCATATGACTATCTCCAACAAAATGATAATAACAATGCCCGCCTCACAAAATGCAAAACGGGCACTTCAACATCATTTATCAATATTACAGTAAAACCTTATGGGAAACATTGATGCGCCCCTTCTGGTCAATTTCCACAACCTTGACCTCCAGCTCATCACCAACATTTACCACGTCCTCTACCTTTTCAACCCGCTTTTTGTCCAGCTGTGAAATGTGGCAAAGGCCCTCCTGCCCAGGCAAAAGCTCTACAAAAGCACCAAAATTCATGATGCGGGTAACCTTGCCCTTGTAGGTCTGTCCTACCTCAACCTCACGGACAATTTCCTCAATGCAGGCGATTGCTGCTGCCGAGGCCTCCACACTGGTAGCACAAACCCGTACAGTTCCATCATCATCAATGTCAATCTGTACGCCGAAATCATCGATGATTTTCTTAATAACCTTACCGCCAGGTCCAATAACCTCGCGAATTTTATCTGGCTTAATCTGTATGGTAGTAACCCGAGGTGCATACTTGCTAAGCTCTTTGTTAGGCTCAGGGATGCATTCCAGCATCTTGCCAAGAATAAATGCCCGACCGCGCTTAGCCTGTGCCAAGGCAGCAGACAAAATCTCACGGGAAATTCCCTTGATTTTTATATCCATCTGAATGGCAGTAACACCCTCGGTGGTACCGGCTACCTTAAAGTCCATATCTCCCAGGGCATCCTCCATGCCCTGAATATCCGTAAGAATGGTATAATCATCCCCATCCTTAACCAGACCCATGGCTACACCAGACACCGGACGTTTTATTGGAACACCGGCATGCATCAGGGAAAGAGTGCTGCCACAAACTGAACCCATGGAGCTGGAGCCGTTAGATTCCAGAACCTCAGATACCATGCGGATGGTATATGGGAATTCCTCTACTGAAGGAATAACCGGAACCAAAGCCCGCTCAGCCAAAGCACCATGACCAATCTCACGGCGTCCTGGTCCACGCACTGGACGAGCTTCACCTACCGAATAGCCAGGGAAATTATACTGATGGATATAATGCTTGGAGGTTTCTACCCCAAGGCCATCCAATACCTGTTCGTCTCCCATGGAGCCAAGAGTAGTAATAGTCAAAATCTGAGTCTGTCCACGGGTAAACAGCCCAGAGCCATGAGTGCGCGGCAAAATACCTACCTCACAGCTTACTGGACGTACCTCCTCGACCTCACGGCCATCTGGACGTATTTTCTCCTTAGTAATCATCCGGCGGACAATTTCCTTTACAATCTTATGCAGCATATATGGAATTTCTTTTTCCCCGTCTGGATAGATTTCCAAGAAATGCTCCAAAGCCTCAGCCTTTACCTGGGCAATATGTTCATCTCTGGCCAACTTATCAGGATTGCGTACAGCCTGATCCAGCTTATCAGTGGCATAGGCCCGAATAGCCTGCTCCATTTCCTCAGGCACAGCAAAAAGCTTTACCTCGCGCTTTTCTTTACCACAGGCCTGCTGGATTTCATCCTGGAAGGCAACAATCCGTTTGATTTCCTCATGGCCAAATAAAATAGCTTCAAGAATTACTTCCTCCGGCAGCTCGTTGGCTCCGGCCTCAACCATCATAACAGCATCCCGGGAGCCGGCAATAGTCAAATTCAAGTCTGACTCCTCACGCTGCTCTACATTTGGGTTTATAACAAACTCACCATTTATACGACCAACCCGTACACCAGCTATTGGGCCAAGAAAAGGAATATCCGAAATCGTAAGGGCACAGGAGGCACCAATCATGGCAGCAATCTCTGGCGCATTGTCATGCTCCACTGACAAAACAGTTGCCACTATCTGAACATCGTTGCGATAGCCCTCCGGGACCAACGGACGAATCGGACGGTCAATCAATCGGCTGCACAGAATAGCCGACTCACCTGGCCGACCCTCTCTCTTTATAAAACCGCCAGGAATCTTCCCTACGGCATACATTTTTTCTTCATAATCTACAGTCAGAGGGAAGAAATCCACACCCTCTCTAGGCTCATCAGAAGCCGTAGCTGTAACCAAAACAACAGTCTCTCCATAGCGCACCAAAACAGCACCATTTGCCTGCTTAGCCATTTTTCCGGTCTCAACAGTAAATGTGCGGCCGCCTAACTGCATCTCAAAACTCTGCATTAAGTTTTTCCTCCTATAATCTTCTTTATACCTTTTAACCTTGATAGTATAACATATTGTTAACAAAAATAGCTACTTAATTTTTAGTTTTTCCCTAAGCAAAAAGGGACCCCAAAATGGAGTCCCTCAGGTCCGAAACTAATATTAAATTACTTACGGAGACCAAGCTTGGATACGATAGCACGATAACGCTCGATATCCTTCTTGTTCAGGTATGCCAGCAGGCGACGACGATGACCAACCATCTTCAAAAGGCCGCGACGGGAAT
>JAFVER010000145.1 GCA_017475925.1 Anaerovibrio sp.
ATTTTAGGGCCTGGTCGGGTCAATGGTGTATATAATGAATTTACAGCTTTACTGTCTGCTACAGAAAAAGTTGGGGAGAATCCCAAACCAGCCATCGGTGATTATAAAAAATTGCAGGCAAAAATAAAAGAAAAAAATGCCACTCCGCTGAAGCTGCTTACCCGGCGAATTGCAAACATTTTTCTCCCTCTTATTCCTGGATTTATCGCCTGTGGACTGATTACCGGTATACTTAATATTGTACTGAAAGTAAGCCCTGACCTTTCAGCTGAACCAGTTATTCAATTGCTTACAGTAATGGGCAATGCCATTTTCTTTGGCCTTAATATATTTGTTGGTATCAATGCAGCAAAAGAGTTCAACGGTTCGCCTGTGATGGGTGGTATCCTGGCAACAGTTATCAGCCACCCCATGCTGGCAAACATTTCCCTTTTCGGAGGCCATCTTGTTCCAGGGCGTGGCGGTATAATAGCAGTTCTTTTGGTAGCTATTTTAGGTGCCTTTTTAGATAAACGTCTAAAACAAATCATCCCTGAAATGTTTACATTGTTTTTGGTGCCACTAATAGTCCTAATAGTAGGCGGCTTTATTGCTATATTTGTATTACAGCCGGCCGGAGGAATTATTGCGGATTTCATTGGTAACGTTGCTACAGAAGCTGTATCCAGAGGAGGTGCGGTTACCGGATTTATCCTTGGTGGATTATGGCTACCTATTGTAATGCTTGGCATCCATCAAACCCTTACACCAATTCATGCCCAACTGCTATCACAATATGGAGTCACTATACTACTTCCGATTTTGGCTATGGCTGGTGCTGGACAAATCGGTGCATCCTTGGCGGTATATTTTAAAACAAAAAATCATTTTCTCAAAAAAACCATTGTCTCCGCCTTACCAATTGGTGTAATGGGAGTCGGCGAGCCACTGATATATGGTGTAACTTTGCCACTGGGCAAACCCTTTATATGTGCTTGTGTGGGCGGTGCCTTTGGCGGTGCCGTACAGGCAGCATTTATGGTAGGCTCTACCGCTATGGGAATATCCGGACTTCCTTTGGCTGCGGTAACTGACAATATTCCTATTTATATTGTCGGGCTGATTACTGCCTACATATCCGGCTTCATTGTAACATGGTTTGTGGGCTTTGACGATCCGCCTGAAGAGGATGAATAATATGGCAAATGGAATATCTGTATATTTAGGGTTAGACAACACCCTAGAAGAAAATCTCACTTTGATAAAAAAAGCCGCTAAGGCAGGAATTACTCGTATTTTCACATCCCTGCACATTCCTGAAGCCGACACAAAAAAGCTGCAAAGTGAACTAAAGCCCATTTTGCAGCTTGCAAAAAAAGAAAATTTAGATGTGATTTCCGACGTCTCCCCAAATACTTTAGCTTTATTGAAAATGGACCGTTTTTCTCTAAATGAATTCGCCCGATTGGGCTTGACCACACTACGGCTTGATTATGGCTTTTCCACGAAGGAAATTGCTGACCTGACAAATAATTCCCTGGGCATAAAAATCCAGCTAAATGCATCTACTATTACGCAAGAGTCCATCATAAAGCTTTTTCAGGCAGGAGTTAATCCAAATGCGTTGGAGGCATCTCACAACTTCTTCCCACGGGAAAATACCGGGCTAAGCGAAAACTTTATCGCAGAAAAAAATCGGCTCCTTCACCGTCATCACATAGCAGTCAGTGCCTTTATTCCCAGCTTTAATCGTCCCCGTTCTCCTATAGGGGCTGGGCTGCCCACCATGGAGCTGCACCGAACCACATCCTTTGACTTTTCCCTACGCCATTTGTTAGCCCTTGGAATTGATTCGGTTTTTGTGGGTGATTCTTTGCCCTGCGATGAGGAACTAACTCTTTTGTCAAAATTAACTGATAATCACGTTGTTTTCTTGCGACCAGATTTACATACTGCTGAATCAAACATCATTAATCTTATTTCAAAAAAGTTCACCACCAGAATTGACGAGGCACAGGATGTTATCCGCACCCAGGAAAGCCGCCAATATCTGGAGGAAGCCGGTTTCTCCGTTCAACCGGAACACTGCGGCAAAAGAAATTACGGCTGTATAACCCTTGATAACGAACGTTATGGACGCTATCAGGGTGAACTACAAATTTTAAAAGCTGATTTACCAGCAGACCATCGGGTAAATGTCGTAGCTTCCCTGCCTGACAGCGAGCTAAAATTATTAAAGTACCTGCAACCAGGTGTATCTTTTAAATTATTGGTATAAAAATATGTTGTAAAACCTTAAAAACAAACCTATAAAAAAAGGCTATGCCACTTCATCATGGCATAGCCTTTTGTTTTGTTCACCATATATTCTAATTAGGAGTGAGCCGCTGCTTTTCTGACTACATCATAGTCTTCATCATGAGCCTTTACAAAGCCATTAATTTTAACACCCTTCATAATACCGCCAACGGCAGCATCGTTGTCATTCATCTGCTCGAAGGCCTGTGTCAGCTTTTTAACAATATCAGGAGCTACACCCGGACCAGCTGCAATAGCATCCTTCGGAATAGGTTCTGTCATAAAGATAATATCCAAATTATTGGCTGCACTGGCTCCTGCCTGCTCAAAGGCTTCAGAATAAGTAGCACCAGCCTCAATGACCCCATTCAATACTGCTTCAATAACTTTATTGTGGCTTCCCATAAATCTGGTGGAGCCAAAGAACGTATCCGGATTTTTACCATTCTCAATAAGCGCTGCTTTAGGATATACATACCCGGAAGCTGATTTTTTGTCTACAAAGCCAAAGGATCTGCCCTGTAAATCATTTAGCGTCCTGATACCGCTACCCTTCTTGGTAATGATATAGCCGGTATAATTAGTTGCATTATTAACCTTCGGCGTAACCAATGGAGTTATATTGGTAGTGTTTTTGGCCGAAACATACGCCGCTGGGGAAAACCAGCCCACATCAGCCAAATGATTTTTCAGTACATGTCCCAATGCCTCATAATCATTTACAATAATAGTCCTGGCCTTCATGCCAATTTTCCTGGCTGCCTCGGTCAAAATCGGCATATGGCTTGCCCTTATCTTTTCCGGTGCAGTAAACGGATTTACCGCAAATATAATCTCATTTTCATCTTTGAACCGCACAGCCACCCTCTGGAGATTATCACTGACCTTCAGGAGTGACTTGGCATAATCGCCGATTTCATCCAGACTTGCCAGCTGCTTACTTACAGAAGCACTGGTCTCCTGGGTATTACCAGCGATTTCCACTGTAGTCTGACCAATGTTTTCAATAACCTTGGCCATTTCATCTGTGGTAGCACATTGCCGGCTGGACATATCACTAAGGCTGCTTACCACACTTTCAATAGTACGGATATTTTTTACCATTTCCCCCATAGCGGCTGATGAGTCTGCTGCCATGGTTTCAACACCACTGAGACGCTTGGCACCCTCACGCATACTCTTGGTAACGCCTGAAGTAGTGCCTGTTATCTCACGGACAATTTCCTCAATCTCCTTGGTAGTTTCTTCGCTTTCAGCAGCCAATTTTCTGACTTCCTCGGCTACTACAGCGAAGCCCTTGCCATGCTCACCGGCACGGGCAGCCTCAATGGCGGCATTTAATGCCAACAAATTGGTCTGACTTGCCACACCACGAATTTTTTCTACAAAATTCTCGATTTTTTCAGATGCAACATTTAACTCATCAATATCGGCTACCGCAGCCTGCACTACATCACCTACATTATTTATGGCGTTGCTCACTTCACCTATAGCATTGCGATACTGCTCTGCCAGATTTGAGGATTCCTTGCACTGCTCCAGACTGGAGGTGGCTGTCTCAGACACATCATGAGCCGAACCGGCAATTTCCATAACACTGGCGGATGCCTCCTCCAGACTGCTGGCATTCCCCTGACTTTTAGAGCTGATTGACAACGCCAGCTTATCCAGCTTATCCAAAGTCCCTCTGAATTGACCAATCCCCCAAAGCAGCTGCTGTGATGCATAGGCCATTTCCTCAGAAATTCCCAGCATATCAACATCAGACAACGATGATTGTTGAGGTAATGAACGCTCTCTGGCAAGCCTTTCAGCTGGGCGCACCACAGGCTGACTATGTTTTATTTGGATTTCCTCATTCTTCAGCAAAGTATTAATCCCTATGGTTCCAACCAGTCCCGCAACTATCACACCGACAATTACGGCTCCAAATACCCCCAGACTGCCACTAAAAAAGGCCCCAGCTACACAGCCTAACGCCGCACTAACAATCTGGCATAAAATCAGTTTTGCTTTCATTACTTACTTCGCCCCTTTTACTACTTCAGCCAATCAAACAAGCTACATCCACCAGGGTATTTAAGTCCAAACTGAATTTAGCCTAATCAATCCCAGACTGATTGGATGCCCTGTCTACCACCCGAGCAGATATAGCCTTGGCAACCATCAGCATAGCATCAATAATGATTAGCAAACCTTCCCCTCAATAATAATTGAAGCAACAAAAATACATAATCCTATAACAGCCCCAACAATAGAGCCATTCATACGAATCCACAGTAAATCCGGTTCTGCCTTATCATATATAAGGTGATTCATCTGTTCATCCGTAAGGCTCCCCATAACGTCCCTGGTAACATCGCCTAACATTTCCTGCGCCTGCAAAGCCCCCCTACCGGTAATCTGATAAATGGACTCATTAAACAAATGCCTGATGCGCTGATTGCCCGACAAAGCTTCACGGAACATTTTAACTACACAGCAAGACAGGCAATACAATAAACTACCTGCCCTTTCGTCATTGGAAAAATCTATAGCCATTACAGCATCACGTATATAAAAATTCCCTCTCTCACTATTCGACCATACACTAAGAAAATCCTTCTTAAAATCTTCGTTATTCAGAAAGCTTTTCAAGGTATTATTTACACTGGATAAAACCGTCATTCCTTCCTCCGAATCCGGCTTTTCCAGCTGGTCAATCAGCTTTATACACTGTTCCTGTATGATGTCTGCTGCTTGAGCTATATTTATTAAATCTGTGGCTTCAGCAAAGCCAGCCATCATTTTTACCATGGGATTATTTGTTTTTTCTTCCTTAAACCGTTCCAGATACTCCTCTATCATATCACGAAAGCTGTCCTGAGAAGCATAGGCCTTTGCCTTGGGAAAAAGCTCCTTCACCAGGGTAGTCCCAATATTGTCTGTTTCAGATATTTTTTCAATCCTGTCATACAATATTTTGGCAAAAGATTCACTATTAATGCCCTGTATCAACCCGTCTGCAACATTGACTTTAGCTCCATGCATATTTTTTTCACATAGCTTCTGCAAAAACCTGGAGGCCACCTGCACGTTATTTTCATTTGTCAACCAAGAGCTCAATTTGCCGGCGTAATCGATTGAACGGGCCTTACCAAGGAGCTTCTTCTTGGAAAAGAATTCCCTTTGCAGCATTTTCCCGGTAGCCTCGGTAAATTCCTTGCGTCTCCTTGGCAATATTGCTGTATGATAGGGAAAGCCCAAAGGCTTTCTAAAAAGCGCCGTCACGGCAAACCAATCGGCAATTCCGCCCACCAGAGCAGCCTCTGCACAAAAAAGCAGGCAGTCAGCAAAAACATTTGTGGGATATTGAACATGGAGGCAGAGAGTAAATAAAAATATCACCCCGGCGGCAAGCAATGTCTTATCAGCTTTATTCCAATTATGCCATATCATGGAGTAATCACCTGCCCAGCTAAATAAACTACCACAGACAACGCCATGCCAGCAATAGCCCCTACTATTGAGCCATTTATCCTTATCATCTGTAAATCATCGGCTACCTTTTCCTCGGTAAACTCCACCAATTCTTCATCAGATAAGCTGTTCAGCCGTTCCTCAATAATAGAAGTTATAGCTTCATGATGGTTTTCCAACTCGCTTTTCAACCATGCTTTAATCAAGGCATCCGCCTTTTGTTGCCATTCATCGTTATCCACAAAATTCTGCAGCAAATCACCGGTATTACTTCCTACAACGTTTACCAGCTGTCTGCTGCCTATTGCCTTAGAAATATATTTGGTCAATATATCTTCAATCAATTCCTCTGTACAGGCACTTTTTAGCTGTCCATGGATTTGACGTTTAACCTCATTTTTTCCAGAAAAACTGATAAGCCAGGTAAGAATTTCATCAGATATTTTTCCAAGCACAGCCTCGTTTGTCAGCGCGTTATCAAGCCAATCATCAGCTGTCTTCAGCAAATTTTCCGTAATCTTTTCCGCATCAAGACCAAGGAGACCCATAATAAACGCCCGACCAGCGCCAGCCCCCTCGTAACGCTTTAAGATTTCCTCAATATTATCCTTGATAATGCCTTGCAGTTCTTCGGCAGCTATGAGCTCCTGCCCAATATTCAGCAAAGCCCTCGATATGAAATCAGCCTGTTGGACACCAACACAATGTGAAAGCAGCTCATCTCCCACCGGGGAAATCAACCGTTCCTCGGCCAGCTTACATACGATAGGAGTAATTTCCTTTGATAAAGCAGCTACATCCATTTGACCGATGAGCTCCTCAGCTATATCAGTAGTCAGCACCGATAGCCGTTCTTTTCCTTGACTGTCTATATACTTTGCCAAAAGTTCAGCCACATTCTGTTTTTGTACAAAGCTCATCACATTTGAAGTACTTAATAAATCCTGGCCGGCAAATTCAACTATTGCCTCCATTATGCGCTGACGATTTCTAATTAGGATTTCTGTTTTATAGGCTATACCAAGTGGCTTACGGAAAATGGCCGTCACTGCAAACCAATCCGCCATACCACCAATGGTAGCAGCCAAAAAGCCAGTATGGATGATATTTCCCAAGAGGCCCTGAATCGGCCAAAAGGACGTCGCCGCTGCTCCCATGACACTTAAAGCCAGTACCCCCGTGGCCTTATATTTTTTCTTCATAACTACTCCATATTTTATTATTGCGTAATTAACTCAAACTTCACACATAGAAAACTTGCGAAAAGCTAAGTGTATTGCCAAAGCTTAGTATACACAGACAGTGTACACACGCCCTTACATGAAACAACCAACCAAACATGGTCTTGCAGACTTGTTTTCTTGGATTTTCATTATATACGTGGACATTAACCCCCTCTGTCACTTCGTGACATCTCCCCCCAAGGGAGACAAGCTCACCTTATCTTATAGGATATATGCTCAACAGCGTGTTTTTCCTTGCCTCCCCACGGGGAGGTGGTTGCATAGCAACCGGTGGGGGTAGAGCGAAAGCGCTCCGCGTTAGACATTCACCTGCACAAATAGGTACAGTATGCATGTGGGAAGTTTGAATAATTAAATGCTAATCCCGTATTTCGCATGGCTTATTTATACTATGCCTTTCTTACAGCGCCATGAGCCTTGGGGCCCTTTTCCTTGGCCACAGACAGCATCAGCTTAATACGATTCATTTGATTTACCTCACTGGCTCCGGCGTCGCAGTCAATAGATAATATATTAGCTTCCTTATAATACCGCCGAAGCTCATGAATAACTCCCTTACCGGTAATATGATTTGGCAGACAACCAAATGGCTGCAAACACACCACATTAGGCACATTATTTTTTATAAGCTTTACCATTTCCCCCGTCAGGAACCAACCCTCACCAGCCATATTGCCCAATGACACATGCTCCTTGGCCATTTGAGCTATTTCCTTAATAGTATGTGGTGGCGTAAAGCGCTTACTGTTTTTCATGGCCTTGCGTACCGGACGGCGATAAAACTCCATGATTTGAATAAACATCTGTGAAATCAACTTACTCTTTAATTTACCATCCAAAAGCTCCCGCTTAACCACCGCATCATAGGCCGAATACATGAAGAAATCCACAAAATCAGGCATAACAACCTCAGCTCCCTCATTCTGAAGGAACTGTTCAATGTGATTATTAGCAACCGGATGGTATTTTGCAAGTATCTCACCCACAATGCCTACCTTTGGCTTCCACATATTTTCATCAATCGGTATAGCCTCAAAATCCTCTACAATAGCCTTTATATTGGCCGAAAATCTCTTATAGCTCCCTTTAGGCTCCAGAAGCTCTGCCTTGCAGCGTTCCATCCACTCCTTGTACAGCTGCTCAGCATCTCCCTTGTTAATTTCATACGGTGCTGTCCGATTTTTTACATTCATCAGAACATCACCATATACAGCAGCCTTTATGGCATCAATCAGGCTATCACGGGTAAATTTAAAGGCATCCGTCTCCAGCCCCCAGCAGGCAAACACTGGAATTTGCGGATAACCGGCATCCTTCAAGGCCTGCCGCAGGACATTTATGTAGTTGGTAGCCCGGCAAGCCCCACAAGTCTGAAACAGCATTATTGAGGTATTATCAGGATCACATTTCCCCTGCTGAATGGCATTTAAAAGCTGTCCTATCACTACTATGGCCGGATAGCACATATCGTTGTGAACATATTTAAGTCCCACATCGATAGCTGATCTCGGCATTTCAGGCACCATCACCCGATAACCATATTTGGTCAGCACCGTTTCAAATATTTCAAAATGAATAGGTGCCATTTGTGGTGCCAAAATAGTGTGCTTTTCCTTACATTCTTCAGTAAAGCGTGGACGCTCTGAAATTTCCAGCTCAGTATACTCTACCGGCTGACGACGAGCCAAGGCCGCCATCAAGGAGCGCAGTCTGATTCTAGCCGCCCCCAGATTGCTTACATCATCCAGCTTTATCATGGTATATATCCGGTCATGGTCCTCCAAAATGGATTTTACCTGACCCGTTGTCAGTGCATCAAGGCCACAGCCAAAGGAGCTGAACTGTATAAGCGTTACATTGTTATGCTCTGCCACATAATGAGCCGCATGATATAGTCTCGCATGGTAGCTCCACTGATTAACTATTTTCAATGGCTCCGATTTGACTGGCATGTGATACACTGCATCCTCGGAAATAATCGGCAAATCGTAGCTCTGAATCATTTCAGGAATACCATGGTTTATCTCAGGATCTACATGGTAAGGCCGACCCGACAGCAGGATAACATGCTGACCCTTTGCTTCAGCATACTTTAAAATCTCCATTCCCTTCCGGCGAACCTCTTCCCGATAATTCTCCAGCTCC
>JAFVER010000146.1 GCA_017475925.1 Anaerovibrio sp.
AAGCATCCAAGAGGCAAAGCCGATTGGATAATGCGCCCTATGCGAAAGTGTCCTGTGAAACAAAACTTTGTTGAAGTTGAACAGTAGACACTCACCGCTACGGAAGCATCCAAGAGGCAAAGCCGATTGGATAATGCGCCCATAGCGTAGGGTATGAGGGATGCATACTGAACAGGCTTTTTTATTGGACTTTATAGTAAATCACTGAGCTTCTTGTTATAAAAAAACTCATGAACCATATTATCATATTCTGTCCACATAGGCAGGGTTTGGCATATACCCTTTCTTGGGCAGGCGTTATTTTTCTCTGTCAGGCAGGCCACTGGAGAAATTGTTCCCTCCATCAGCTCCAGTATCTCCCCTACTGTATATTCCTCCGGCCTGCGGCAAAGCTTGTAGCCACCGCCTTTACCACTGGCTCCCACAATAATATTGCCGGCTACCAAATCCTTTACGATTATTTCCAGATATTTCTTTGATATTTCCTGTCTGGCAGCAATATCCTTTAGTGGTATGTAGCTACCTGTATCATTTTGAGCCAGATCAATCATTACTCGTATGGCGTATCTACCTCTGGTGGAAATCATATAAAAGCCTCCTCGGATTAATTCAACATTTTACCTATTATACTCCAAGGTTAATTGGTAAATCAAGTATTTTTTACCTATTGACATGTAGGGTAAATAGGAATATAATTACAGCATTGAAGAAAGGAGATTTACGCCTATGATTTATGTTGATAATGCTGCTACCACCAGAATGAGTGATATAGCAATAAAAGTCATGATAGAACACATGAAGGAGAGCTATGGCAATCCATCCAGTCTTTATGAATTTGGGCAGCAGGCCAAAGAGGTATTGGAAAAGGCCAGAGGAGATGTGGCTGAAATTATAAACGCTGAGCCAGATGAAATAATATTTACCTCAGGGGGCAGTGAGGCTGATAATCAGGCAATAATTTCTGCTGCTGAGCTGGGAAGGAAAAACGGCAAAAAACACATTATATCATCTGCCTTTGAGCATCATGCAGTGCTGCATACATTGGAAAAGCTGAAAAAACAGGGCTATAAAATAACTCTGCTGGATGTACATGAGGATGGACTGGTGCGTCCTGAGGAGGTAGAGGCGGCCATTAATGATGAAACCTGCCTGGTTACTATTATGTACGCCAATAATGAAATAGGTACTATTCAGCCAATAAAGGAGATTGGCGAAATCTGCCGACGAAAAAAAGTAATCTTTCATACAGATGCAGTTCAGGCCATTGGTCATGTACCGATAGATGTGGTGAAAGAAAATATCGATATGCTTTCCTCATCCTCCCATAAATTTCATGGTCCAAAGGGTGTTGGTTTCCTTTATGTAAAGAAAGGAATCTCCTTAACAAATCTCATTGAGGGTGGAGCCCAGGAACGGGGAAAAAGAGCCGGAACAGAAAACGTACCGGGAATTGCCGCCATGGCAGCTGCCTTAAAAGAAATAAATGATAATATGGAGAAAAATACAGCTTATATTTCTGTAATCAGAGATAAAATAATCAATGGACTGTCAGAAATTCCTCATTCTATATTAAATGGTGATGCCAAAAAACGTCTTCCTAGTAATATAAATTTCTGTTTTGAGGGAATTGAGGGAGAATCATTGCTGCTTTTATTGGATGACAAGGGTATTCAGGCCTCCTCAGGCAGTGCATGTACCTCAGGCTCCCTTGATCCAAGTCATGTACTTTTGGCTATTGGTCGGGTTCATGATGTGGCACATGGCTCTCTGAGAATCAGTCTGGGAGAGGATATTACTGATAAGGATGCTGATTACATCATTAAATCAGTCAAAGAGGTTGTGGACTACCTTCGCAGCTTCTCACCTGTTTGGCGGGATTTGACTACAGGAAAGGCAAAGCATCTGATTTAATGTGGAATTCGCAATTACATCGAAAGGAGAGATATAACATGGCTTTATATAGTGAAAAGGTAATGGATCATTTTCGTAATCCGAGAAATCTGGGGGTTTTGGAGGATGCCAATGCCATAGGCGAGGTAGGAAATGCCAAGTGTGGCGATATAATGAAAATGTATCTGAAAATAGAGGACGATATAGTAAAGGATGTAAAGTTTGAAACCTTTGGCTGTGGCAGCGCTATTGCTTCAAGCTCTATGGCTACAGAAATGATTAAGGGAAAGCCCTTAAGTGAAGTGGAAAAGCTTACCAACAAGGCGGTAACCGAGGCTCTTGATGGCCTGCCAACTCATAAAATTCATTGCTCTGTATTGGCGGAGCAGGCCATCAAGTCTGCTTTGGAGGACTACAGAAAAAAAATATAAATTATATTAATAAACCTATTGACTAACTAGGTAAAAGGTGTTATAGTTTCATCAGTGATTTGAGAAAGAGGTGTGTGGAATGAAGACAGAATTATTTATCAGAAATAATGAAATGATGTGTTGTCGAATGTGTAGCTGCCGGGCGTATTATATGACTGGGAGTTTTGACAGCATGTCTGTACACTCCTCCATGATGCGATGTTATAATTGCTGATTATGCAAGTCATTGGCCCGGGAATAATCATCTCGGGCCTTTATAACGTCATTATTCAAATTGTAAAAGAGTCATTTATAAATTATATTATTAATAAAACTTATAGCAAAGGGGATTATTATTATGAGCAATTACAAGTTTGAAACCTTACAGTTACATGTTGGCCAGGAGCAGCCGGATCCGGCAACAGATGCCAGAGCAGTTCCTATATATCAGACTACCTCCTACGTATTCAGAAACAGCCAGCATGCCGCTGACCGGTTTAATTTAAAGGATGCAGGGAATATATATGGACGGCTTACAAATTCCACTCAGGACGTATTTGAAAAGCGTATTGCCGCGTTAGAAGGGGGCAGTGCAGCCCTGGCTGTGGCTTCTGGTGCAGCAGCTATTACCTATACCATTCAGGCATTGGCAGCTAATGGTGGCCATATTGTGGCTCAGAAAACCATTTACGGCGGCAGCTATAACCTGCTGGCTCACACCCTGCCACAGTATGGTATTGAAACCACCTTTGTAAATGCTCATGATTTAAAGGAGGTAGAGGCTGCTATTCAGGACAATACTAGAGCCATATATTTGGAGACCTTGGGCAATCCTAACAGCGATATTCCAGATATTGACGCTATAGCTGAGATAGCTCACAAGCATGGTCTGCCACTGGTTATTGACAACACCTTTGGGACTCCATATCTTATCAGACCCATTGAACATGGAGCTGATATTGTAGTTCATTCTGCCACCAAATTTATTGGTGGACACGGTACAACCCTTGGAGGTGTAGTAGTAGAAGCCGGAAAATTTGACTGGAAGGCCAGCGGTAAATATCCAAATATTGCTGCACCAAATCCAAGCTATCACGGTGTGTCCTTCTATGATGCAGTCGGGCCGGCTGCCTTTGTAACCTATATCAGAGCAATTTTGCTCCGTGATATTGGAGCTGCTATTTCTCCATTTAGTGCCTTCCTTCTCCTACAGGGTGTAGAAACCTTGTCATTGAGGGTGGAGCGCCACGCAGAGAATACCAAAAAGGTTATTGAGTTCCTTTCAAAGCATCCAAAGGTAGAAAAGGTAAATCATCCTTCCCTGAAAAATCACCCTGACCATAAGCTATATGAAAAGTATTTCCCTAATGGTGGCGGTTCCATATTTACCTTTGAAATAAAGGGTGGTCAGGAGGAAGCCTGGAAGTTTATTGATAACCTTGAGATTTTCTCCCTGTTGGCCAATGTGGCTGATGTAAAGAGCCTGGTTATTCATCCAGCCTCCACCACTCATTCTCAGCTAAACGATGAAGAGCTGGCGGAGCAGGGTATCAAAAAGAATACCATACGCCTGTCCATTGGTGTAGAGCATATTGATGATATTATTGCCGATTTGGAAAAGGGCTTCGCTGCTATTTGATTTATCTGCCCTCTGGGGAGAAGTTCGTTTATTAACCTTCCTCCTATGGGTAAGTGCCCGTTAATTTACCCTATACTAACGGGCGCTAATGCTCCCATCCTCTTAGGTGGGAGTTAAGCGCCCATAGCGGTGAGTGTCTACTGTTCAACTTCAACAAAGTCTTGTTTCACAGGACACTTTCGCATAGGGCGCATTATCCAATCGGCTTTGCCTCTTGGATGCTTCCGTAAAGCTTAGGATTTAT
>JAFVER010000147.1 GCA_017475925.1 Anaerovibrio sp.
AGCTGTTATGGCTCGGCGGCCTCTTTATATGACCAGAATGTATCATAGAAAATCAGACTGCATGGCGTAAGGGCTTAGTATGTCCAAAACATGACATAATTGTAACCTTTGAAAGTTGTCTGCAATTTGTCTGCGCCGACTCAATTTTCGCCATATTTTCAGAGAATTCTAAAAAATGAAGATATCAGTTATCTCAAGGGCTAAGAACCTTTGACGAGTATCCTATAAGAGGGTCCTAGAAAATGATCTGGATGGAAAAAATCATCGGGGAGCACCGTTAAATCAAGGGATTCTGTTTAAGAGAGCCATGCTATTTCCTATTGCATTCGTAGGTTTTATGCTATATAATTTATCCAATACTAACGGGTACCATTTTTATGAAAAATAGTGAGGGGGCTATTATATGGAATTCAAAAGTGTAGTTCAGAATCGTTTTTCTTGTAAGAAATACAGTGATCGTCAGGTAGAAGCTGAAAAGCTGCAGGCCATTTTGGAGGCGGGGCGGCTGGCTCCAACTGCAAAGAATCTTCAGGAGCAGCGCATTTATGTGGTTCAGAGTGAGGAAGCTCTGGCAAAGGTGGACAAGGTGACGCCTTGCAGATATGGTGCACCTACTGTTTTGATTGTGGCATTTGACAAGAATAATGTATTCACTTATCCAGGTGACAAGCGTGATTCCGGTGTTGAGGATGCGGCTATTGTTGCCACCCACATGATTCTGGCAGCGGCCAATGAAGGCGTAGACAGCTGCTGGCTGAATTATTTTAACCCTGATGAGGTGGCCAAGGCCTTTGATTTGCCTGAAAATGAAGAAGTGCTGATGCTTATGGACCTTGGCTATGCAGCTGAGGAAGGCAAGCCATTGCCAAATCACTTTTCCAGAAAGCCGATAGAAGAAACTGTAACATATATCAAATAGTATAATTTAGGGCGTAGCTGAAGGGTTACGCCTTTTATATATTTAGTGCACTTAGGGGTGAGGGATTGCTATGCTTCAGATATATACAGGCAAGGGAAAGGGGAAAACCACGGCGGCTATTGGGCTGGCCATCAGGAGCCTGGGGGCCGGACACCAGGTGTATTTTTTGCAGTTCATGAAAAGCCTTGCCTACAGTGAGCAGGAGGTCCTAAAAGGATTTTCCCCAAAGCTGCAGCTTAGAACCACGGGAAAGCCCTTCTTCGTGGCAGCTGAGGGAATGCTGTCTGAGGAGGAAAAGGCACAGTGGGGCGATAAGGTGGTGATTTTTCCGCCGGGTCAGCCACCAGCAGATTATGTGGCGATGATTGCTGAGGAATTTGCAGCGGCCAAGGCGGAAATTCTGGGCATGAAGCCTGATTTGTTGGTCCTTGATGAAGTAAACGTGGCCTTGTTTTTCGACCTTATATCCCGTGAAAAAATTGAGTCCTTGTTGAAGGAGTTACCTGCAGGTACGGAGGTGGTTTGTACCGGCCGTAATGCGCCTCAGTGGTTGCTGGACAGGGCTGATTTGATAACGGAGATGCAGGAGCTTCGTCATTATTACACCAAGGGTGTTGAGGCCCGTAAGGGAATAGAAAATTAAATTAAAAGACCGAGGAACCAGTAAAAATTCTGGACCCGCGGTCTTTTTTAGTGTGTAGCAGGTGGCGTAAGGTGAATTTCCTGGGGCAGCTTTCTGGCAACCTCCTCGTCATGGGTAATAATCAGCAGAGCTTTTTGGGTTTCATGGGCATGGGCTATAAGTGCATCGACAAGTGAAGCCGCGGTGTATTTGTCCAAGCCGTCAGTTGGCTCGTCTAAAATTAGATATGGGGCGTCACTGGCCACGGCCAGGGCAGTCAACAGGCGATTGCGTTGGCCACCGGACAGACGATGACCATTTTCTCCCAATGTTTCATCCAGCTGTTGAGGGAATTGGCGGACTGTATCCCCTAGCTGGGCGATATTTAACGCATACCATATTTTTTCCTCGGTAATACGAGGGTGGAGACGGGTAAAGTTGTCCCGAATGGATTCGGCAAAGATATGGCAAGGTTGAATGGAGGCTGAGAAATATTTGCGCAGCTCAGGGGTAGACCAGTTATTATAAGCTATATCTCCAAGCTGTAATTCGCCGGTGGTTACTGGCCAGAATTTGAGCAGCAGCTGGGCCAGGGTAGTCTTGCCACTACCACTGTCCCCGCGAATTGCAAGCATTTCGTCAGGAGAAAGGGCAAAGGAGAGAGGGGTAAAAACTGGCGTGGGTTTTGGGGCACCCTCATTATAGGTGAAGGTTACCCCTTTACCTCTGAGCATTGCTTCCGTGGTATCATGAGCCTCTGGGCTGGTAGAGGCTGGTACTGGCTGATCATCATGGCTGGCTAAATCCTCGGTATTAAATATGCGTTGGGCAGCTTCATGGGCTTTATGCAGGTGGGGCGCCGCTGATGCCAGGTCATAAAACTCGTTGAACAGCCCCATCCCTAACAGGACCCACACGGCTAACCAGCGAGGCTCCACTATGTTTAAGCTTAGGGCATTGATGAGCAGGCAAATATAGATAATGAACCCTACGTGGCGAAGTAAGGATAAAAGGGCATCAATTGTTTCCTGACGAAGCTGAACCTGATTATAGGCATGGCTGTAGGTGGCAGCAGTCTGATTAAGGTCGGCTATAAAGCTTTTTATAGAGCCTGAGGTTATCAGCTCATCCTGTCCCAGGGCATAATCCACCAGCTTGTCCCGATAAGGGGCTTCATGGAGATTTTCCTCGGTGTTCCTAGTCATAATGGCTGGAATGATAAGGTGTAGGCCATACAGAAAGCATAGTAAACAGGCTGCTGGCATGGAAATGGTTTGGAGCCATAGGGTAAGGCACAGGGTTAATAGGCCTGTACTGGCAATAGGTAAAAACCAGCGGATATAGGTATCCCGCAGGGTTTCGGCATCATGGCTGAGCTGTTGAAGGTATTGGCCCTGCTGGGGGAGCCCTGTGCGTAAGGGTAATTGCTTGCACATAGAGCCATAAATCAGCAATTGTAGCTGCTCATAGGCTTTAAAGGCCAATTGGTGGGAAAATAGGCGCATGAGATAGCGGGTAGCGGCACGGCTTAGTCCAAAGAAGCGCACACAGGTTATACCGATGGTCAGGGCATATAGGGGCGGCTGCAGGGCGGTATAGCTGATAATCCAGGCGGCGGCCCCCATAAGGCCAATACCTGTGAGACCAGAAAGAAAACCGGCGGCTATCATCAGCAGCATATTAATGATACCAGCCATGGATATGAGTTTGTTTAGTATAGGGATATTATTCATGATGTACCTCTATAGCGACATCGGCCCATTGACGAACGGTCTGGTGATGGGAAATTACAATGACGGTTTTCCCTTTGGCAAAACGGCTTAATAGTTGTAAAATTTCCTGTTCTTCCCCTGGCTCCAAGCCTGCGGTAGGCTCATCCAACAGGACTAACGGGCGATTTTGATAAAGGGCCCGGGCTAAGCCTAATCGTTGCCGTTCCCCGTGGGATAGACTCAGTCCACCGGCCCCCAACGGGGTATTTGGCGATAAATGAAGTCCCACGTCATTTATAATTTGAGTAATATTGAGCAACATTTCCTCAGTATAGGAGGCCTTTTCAAAGAGGCAGATATTGTCCGCCAGTGAACCTTGAAATACATGGGGTGATTGTGGAACGTAGGTAATTAGTTTATGTCGGCTGTCCAAGGATATTTGGTTGAGTTCTTTATCCTCTAGCTGGACATGGCCAGCCTGTGGCTGGAGTAATCCCGCCAAAAGCTTCAGGAGGGTTGTTTTGCCCATACCACTGGTTCCATATATACAGGTGATATTTCCTGCAGGAAAATCCAGGGATAGATTTTCCAAAGTGGGTAATGGTGCATCAGGGTAAGTAAAGGAAACATTGGTGAGGTGAATCCCAGGGGGTAAGCGCAGGGTATCATTATGTTCAGTTATGGATTGGTTGGGCTGGTGGAATAGGTCCTGCAGATTATTCCAGGCGTTTTTTACATCGATATAGGCATGAAAGGCCATACCGCTTTGCCGTAATGGTTGATAAAATTCCGGCAATAAAAGTAATAGGCAAAAGGCCATCTGAAAATTTATTTCGCCATACAATAGCCTAAAGCCGATGGAAACGGCCAGGATAGCAATGGTAAGGGTGGTAATAAGCTCTATAGTAAAGCTGGAAATAAAGGCCAGACGGAGTACCTTGAGGGATGCTTGGGAAAATAGGTGGCTGAGGGCGGCTAAATGGTTTTTTTGGTGGTTTTCCTGGCGGAAAATTTTCAGGTTGATAATACCCGCCAGGGTGTCTTTAAAGGCCAGGATCAGTTCATCCAATTGCTTCCATTGGTCTAATGTAGCACGCCTGGTCATGTGACCGATAAGCCATAACAGAATGGGTGCTATAGGCAGAGTAACCACCATTATTAGAGCCGACCATGGGTCAAGATAAAGAATGGTAATAAGAATTATGGGTAGTAAAAAGATGAGGTATAGAATTGGTGGAGCAATTAAAATAAATATCTTATCCAGGGCTTTAACGCTGTCCAGGGCCAAGAGCTGTAGACGATGGCTAGGCAGGGCATGATAACCCATACACTGGTGGAGGCGTTGGCGCACTGTCATTTGGAGATGCTGGGAGCTATTATGGAGGGATTTTTTTAAGCAAAAGGTTAGCAGGGATTTTCCCAACAAGAAAAATAACAGCAGTCCCAAAGTGACTGCTGTATTGTTATAATCATTATTAATGAACACATCAAAAACCACCTGGCTAAGCTGCCAGGCTATACCCAGGGTAAAGAGTGAAATTATAAGCTGAAGCAGGCACGTAGTAATTAGTGCCTGCTTTTTGATAGGAAATGACTTAATATTCATGGTGTGTATCAATTTTTATCCGATGTCTAAAGGTCCAATAGGTCCACCCTTGATAAATGAGCACCACTGGTACAAGGCACAGAGCTGCAACAGTCATTATTGACAGGGTGTATTCTGAGGAGGCGGCATTGGTGATGGTTAGACTCCAGTCAGGATTTAGATTGGAAACCATAAGCCGTGGGAACATGGCCAAGAAGAAACCGCCTGTTAATAGGATAATACTGCCACCTGTCGCAATAAAGGCCCGCTTTTCATGGAGGTGCTTTAAATCTATGGCACTGGCCAATAGAAGGGCTATTGCCAGCACAAATACCACAACTTCAGCTGACTGGAAGGACAGCAGTCCCTTTGCAATAGGAATAATCAGGAGGATTAGGGCCAGGGCAAAGGCACCAAGGAAGCTGCGCAGACCAGCACGCCGAACGGCTACATAAAGCTGTTCATTGTC
>JAFVER010000148.1 GCA_017475925.1 Anaerovibrio sp.
GGTACGCTCAGTCACCGATACCATCATGATATTCATGATACCTATACCACCAACTATAAGAGAAATTCCGGCAATGCTGCCCAAAAGCAGGGTAAGCATAGTGGTGGTCTGACTCATGGTCTCCATAAGGCTGGTAAGGTTACGGACATTGAAATCATCCTCTTTACCGCCAATAATCCTATGGCGCTGTCTCAGCAGCACTTCTATATCCTCCTGCACCTGATCCATCTTGTTGGCATCAGATACCTGAATATTTACAGAGGATACGTAGTCCATGGCCATCAGACGCTCCATGGCAGTGGTAAGAGGAACAATCACCACGTCATCCTGATCCTGCCCCATGGAGGACTGCCCCTTGCTTTCCAGAACACCAATTACCTTAAAGGGCTGGTTATTTACCCGAATGTTCTGACCAACCGGATTGCTGGTGCCAAATAAATTAGTAGCCACAGTACTGCCAATTACTGCCACACGATTCCGTTTGGTAATATCGTTTTCATTGATAAAGGAGCCGGTACCTACCTCCAATGACCGTATCGACATGTATTCAGGCGTAATGCCCGTTACAGAGGTGTTCCAGTTCTGATTGCCATAAACAATCTGATATGACCTGGATACCGATGGAGATACATAATCAATATTCTTAATTTTGTCTTTTATTGCCAAGGCGTCATTATACTTTAACGAGGTACGGGAGCCTGCTGCGCCGCGAATGCCCCCTCGGTTGGTAGAGCCTGGTGAAACGATAAGCATGTTGCTTCCCAAGGAAGAAATACTGCTGACTACGTCGCTTTTTACCCCCATTCCCACTGATACCATGGCGATGACGGCGCCCACACCAATGATTATTCCCAGCATGGTTAAAAGGGAACGCATTTTATTTGCCAAAAGGGCGGTGAATGCCATGAAGAAGCTTTCCTTAAACAACATCCAAAACCACGCCCTTCCCTTCATCCCGGGTAATAACTCCATCCCGAACCAATAATTGACGGCTGGCACAAACTGCTATATCCGGCTCATGGGTTACCAAAATAATGGTTCGCCCCATCCCATGCATCTTTTCAAAAATATCCATTATTTCCTTGGTGGATTTTGTGTCAAGGTTGCCTGTTGGCTCGTCAGCCATAATAATCTGCGGGTCATTCACCAGTGCTCTGGCAATGGCCACCCGCTGTCTTTGACCGCCGGACAGCTCGTTGGGCTGATGGTCAGCCCGGTCAGCCAGGCCAACCTGCTCCAGAAAATACATGGCCCGTTCCTCACGTTCATCAGAATCCACCCCAGCATACACCAGTGGCAGGGCCACGTTATCCAAAGCCGAAATTCTTGACAAAAGATTGAAGTTTTGAAAAACAAAGCCTATTTTCTGATTGCGGGTCTTAGCCAGGCTATTATCACTTAAATGAGCTACCTCCTGACCATCCAGCTTATAAGACCCCATACTGGGCCGGTCAAGGCAGCCTAGAATATTCATCAGGGTTGACTTTCCGGAACCAGATGGCCCCATCAGGGCTGCAAATTCCCCCTCCTTAATGTCCAAATCAATTCCATTAAGAGCAGCAACCTCCTGATCACCAATTTTATACAGCTTTTTTATTCCCCGAAGGCTGATAGTTATTTTTTCGACCTTACTCATGGATATCAACCTCCGTTTTTACATTGGTGGACCGCCTGGGCCACCTCTTCTGGAGATACCAGCGTTGGATGTAGTGGTTTTCTTAGCCTTATAGGTAATGGCAACAATATCCCCATCAGACAAGCCATCCTCAATTTCCACATATTCATCACTGTAAATGCCTGTGGAAACATAGCGGTTCTCGGTAGTCCCATCAGGTAGGCTGATAACCACATAGGAGCCCTTTGTATCAGTCTTTAATGCTGAAATAGGTACTACCAGTGCATTTTCCTTTTCTGAGGTAACTATTTCAACCCGGGCAGTCATCGCCGGCAACAATAGATTTTCCGGGTCATCCACATCCAATACCACATAATAGTAGATTACGCTGGCTGATGATGAGGATGAAGATGAGCTGGTGGAAGAATTGGTGTTCCAGCTATTGGTAACATCGGTTTGGGAAATCTTTGAAACCTTGGCGGTAAAGGTTTTGCCAGTGTAGGTATCTACCGTAAAGGTTGCTTTTTGCCCCACCTTCACGGTTCCAATATCTGTCTCATCCACCTTGGCCAGAATCTGCTTTTTGGACAGGTCGGCTATGGTCATAATAACTGTAGGATTGCTATTGCCCTGCACTGCCATTGTACCAGCCGTCTTTGGTTCACCTACTACAATCCCGTCCATAGGCGCAGTAATAATGGTTTCACTTAAATCCGACTGGGATTTTTCCAGAGAGCTGGCTGCTGTATCGTAGGTATACCGCGCATCCTCCAATTCCTCCTGGGATTTTGCCCCAATGGAATTCAGATAAGCCACTCTATCATATTTTGACTTGGCATTGACTACCTTGAAGGCAGCCTGGTTTTTATCGGCCTCATAATCCTTGCCATCGAGAATAGCCACCGTCTGCCCGGCCTTCACCACATCATTTTCCTTCACCAATACCGATTTTATGCGGGCGGTAATCTTGGAGCTCACCTCAACGGAATCCACCGGCCGAATGGTGCCGGTAGCTGAGACAGTAGCCTTCAGCTTCATGCGCTTTACATCAATAAGCTCTGTTGAAGCAGCTGCATTGTCATCGTTTGAGCTGCTGAAATACTTGTACCCGCCAAAGACAATCAACAACAGGACTACTACAACCGCCCCTATTTTGTAATACATACTTTTTCTTCTCATAAACCTGCCTCTTTTTTGTTACATACTAAATCTTACCACAATATATAATATGTGTATTTATGTGAAAAGTTTGAATTACTTTAACACAGCATTTTCCACCGTAGCCGTGGAGGGATGAACATCATAGCCCATATCGCTTTCAACTGATGCCCGGTATCTGGCATAGTCATACTGAGCACTAATATAATTTTGCTTGGCCGTGGAAAGTGCCGTCTGGGCATCAATAATATCCAGCATAATCCCTTCCCCGGCCTTGTATTTTTCGGTGGCAATAAAGTAGTCCTCCTCAGCTTCCTTCACTGCTTCTTTGGTGGATTCAAACCGTTTTTCCGCCTCCCGCATACTGTTATAGTCCTTGCGGACTGCTAAATCCACACTGCTCCGATCCTTGTCCAGGGTAAGCTTTGCCGTATCATAAGCCGCCTGAGCAGCGTTTATTTTGCCCTTGGTAACTCCACTGTCAAAGATGTTCCAGCTGGCCCCAATAGTAGCCGTATAATCATGATTATCGCCTGTTGGAACCACCTGCTTGCTCCAGCTGGCTCCAAGGGATAAATCTACCGTTGGCAAATATCCGGCCTTGGCATTTTTTATGTCCAGCTCCTTTTGTTTCAGATTATAGTCATCTACCAGTAAATCCTTGCGGTTGTTCATGGCATAATCAACGCATTGACTGACATCCTTTTCAAAGGGCAGATAAACAAAATCATCGGTAAGCTCTATTTTTTCCTGCTGATCCATATAAAGCAGGTTCCGAAGCGTGCTGATGTTGTTGTCATAGGTACTCTGACCCTTAATAAGGGTTTGCTTTGCATTGGCCAGCTCTACCTGGGAGCGAAGCACATCAATCTTGGCTTTGCTGCCGGCTGAATACAGCTGTTCCACATTGGTGAGGTGCTTTTGATATTTGTCCACTGAATCCTGGTAAACATCCACCTGCTTTTTGGCCTCCAAAACATTGTAATAGGCCTTCACCACCTCCAGCTTCATGGTTTCCCATTTTCGCTGAGTGGTAAGCTTTGCAATATCGATCCCGATTTCAGCACTTTCTATATTGTTTTGATTAATTTTTCCGCTGTAAATTGGCAAAGAGCCAGTGAGCCTTGTGCCATTTCCGGTATTCCAGCCAATGCCGCTGGTATCTGCCCCGCTAAAGCTGGTGCTGGCCTTCCAGGAAAAGCTGTTGGCTCCCCGTACCTGGCTCAGCTTGGCCTTGGCTGTTTCTTCTCCCAGTCTGGTTATGTTTACATCAGGGTTGTTTACCAATGCAATCTGTATGGCTTCTTCCAAAGATAGTGCCGCACACTGTCCAACCACCGGCTGACTGGACATTACACTGCCTGCCAGCAGGAGAACAGCTCCCAACAAGCATTTCTTCTTCATATAAAACATCCTTTCATTAAGCCATAAAATGAGACTTATCGTACTTCCGACGTAAATACAATGCTATAACGCCATTGTTCAAATTTTTCTTCTTTAGAAGAAAAATCTTCCAGTTAGCGTTTCCCCTAAAGGGACTAGCTTCGCGTCGCAACTTGGTGGGAGATATGCTCGCCACCTGTAAAATGAGACTTATTCAGTGGGAGCTTTGGACTCCCACTGAATCATAGTCGAATAAATCCTAAGCATCACGGAAGCATCCAAGAGGCAAAGCCGATTGGATAATGCGCCCTATGCGAAAGTGTCCTGTGAAACAAGACTTTGTTGAAGTTGAACAGTAGACACTCACCGCTATGGGCGCTTAACTCCCACCTAAGAGGATGGGAGCCTTAGCGCCCGTTAGCGTAGGGTAAAATACTCCCGCTAGGAGCCTTAGCCCCCGTTAGCATAGGGTAAATTCAAAAACACATTATTACTTTATCATATTTCATATTGTTTTGTACACAACTTTATATA
>JAFVER010000149.1 GCA_017475925.1 Anaerovibrio sp.
GTGGTGGTAAACCCGGAGAGGCTTTCCATAAAGGCAGATGGACCATCCAGCTGCCCACCTATATAGTACGGTAATGCTCCAGCCATGGCCAAGGCTGTCCATACAACAAACAAAAAGGCAGCCCCACCGGTTACTGAAAGCGAGTCGCCGTGTTGAGCTGATTTTCTGCGTATAAAGATGCCTGTTAACAGGATAATGAATATGGCCTTGCCAAATACTCCAGTTGTATCATAGGTACCGATGCTTATGCTGTAAATAAATGGAATAAGCATCAGTCCGGCACAGTTAAACAGTGCCTTGCTTATTAAATAAAGGATTAAACGGTCCATTTTTAGTTCCTGCTGAAATATTTTAAAATCTTTTTGGTGGATTGCTTTTCCGTAATAATAATGGCTCGTCCACCGGCCTTTAGCACAGTGTTGCCGTTTGGTATCTGTACCTCACCATTTTTAACAAAAGCACATACCAGGCAGGATTTTGGCAGACTGGCCTCCATGAGCCGCTTGTTGCATACCGGGCTGCCTGTCTGTATAACCACCTCAGTTACCTCGGCTCTGGCATCCTGTAAAAGGGATACAGCGGAATTTCCCCGGACGAAGGCCAGCACCTCATTGGCGGCAAGAATACGGGAGGACAGGGAAATGTCAACGCCAAGCTCCCGTAAAATTGATTTATAGTCGGTTTTGGCCTGTCGTATAATGGTCTTTTTTACACCGTGATGCTTACCCAAAAGGGCAAGAATAAAGTTAAGCTTGTCATCATCGGTAAGGCATATCAGGGCATCGGTTTCATTTATACCCTCCTCCAGCAGCTTGTTTATGTCGGCAGCATCAGCCCATATGGCCTTGCCGTTGTTTTCAAACTGGGAGGCTATGAGATGAAGCCGGTCCTTTTTGGTGTCAAATATCTTTACCTTTACATGCTGTCTGTCCAGCATACTGGCCACAAATCGCCCCATTCGTCCGGCACCGATAACCGTTACCTTGTCCAGCTTTGAGTTGTTGCGTTCCTCCAGGTTTTTACTGAACTTATCAATATCCGTGGTAAGACCAATAAAATAAGCGTTATCATTGGGCTGGAGACTGTCATCACCATGGGGGATAATCATGCGCTGCCCCCTGAATATCATGGCGGCAATAATGGTTTTAGGCATGGATAAATCCTTTAGCATAATATTTGCCAAAGGAGATTTTTTCTTGACCTTGGTTTCAAACAGGCGCACCTGTCCATCAGCAAAGTCCTCAATGTTCAGGGCTGCCGGTACCATCAATATGCGATTTATTTCCATTGCCATTATAAGCTCAGGATTCAGCATAAGGTCAATATCAAAATTCGCCTTTAGATACTCCTTGGCCTCAGAAATGAACTGCATGTCCCGTATGCGGGCAATGGTTCGCTTTATACCATGCTTTTTCGCTAAAATGCAGGACACCATATTTACCTCATCGGTAGCAGTAACGGCAATAAGCACATCAGCATCCCGAATATCATCGTTGTTCATGGTGATTGGGCTGGAGCCATTAGCTTCAATGGTGAGAACATCCAGATTGTCCTGGATGATTTGCAGGCGGGCAGGGTTGTTGTCCACCACCACCACGTCATATTCCTCCTGTGACAGCCGCTCAGCAATGGTGTATCCCAATTTTCCGGCTCCTACTATAATTATCCGCATGAGGGAATCCTCCTAAAATCCATGTCATTTCTTGCTATATGATACTATTTTTGTAAAAAAAAAACCATAGAAATATGAATATGATACATTTTAGCCATAATTTGATATAATATAAGCTAATAATAATTCGTATAATCACAGACAGAGGGTCTATTTATG
Source organism: Anaerovibrio sp. (assembly GCA_017475925.1). Taxonomy (GTDB): domain Bacteria; phylum Bacillota; class Negativicutes; order Selenomonadales; family Selenomonadaceae; genus Anaerovibrio. Next base: position 1,832 of record JAFVER010000149.1, read on the forward strand.
AAAACTTATCAACGGGGAGCCGTTTTTACCACGGTTGCATTTTTATTACCACTAATTATGATTTTTACCGGATTGGTTGTAGATTTTGGTAATCTATATATTCATCATTCACGGCTGCAAAACGCTGCTGACTCAGCGGCAGTAGCTGGCGGGTATGCCTATGTGGGCTCTGAGGACACACCGGATAACCATCCATATACCAATGATGCTGCTGATGAATACACCAGAAAAAATCATCCTAAGGCAGATGAACTGGATTATTTGTATCAGGTCAGAGAGGCAGAGACAAAATACACATATTTTAAGGTGACGCTGTGGGAAAATGTTCCCTTGTATTTTTTACGGTACCTTCCATTTATTGATAATGAGGTGGAGATAAGTGCGGTGGGCTGCGTGCGGTTCCGTCGTGGCAGCTCCTCGGCAGACGATAATGGTTCAGGTATATTTGACAATCTCTTTACCATGGGCAATAATTTTGGGTCGGTGAACTCCATCCAAAATCCTGATAATTACAATATTTATCAGTACAAAAATAATTGCTCCACCTATGATGGTGATATGGTTTATACCAGTAAATCCAATTATGAAAATGGTAAGGATAATATTTATTTAAGGGGAGCTGCCTTTGGGGAAGACGGCAATTCCAGCATTACGGTAAATCAGGCTAAGAATCGGGACCTGCTTAATCCAGTACAATATGATGGTACAATAGACATAACAAAATATTATCATAATGCAGTAGAAAAAATGCTGGCATCTGAGTCCACATACAAAATAACAGATCAAAACCAGCAAAATGCCAGCAGCTACAGCCTGAGCAGCTTAAGCGACCAGGGCGTAGATGTAATATACTATAATATTCCCAATCTGAATTTTAATCTGACAGAGGCCATCAGTGGCAGCAGTGACGACCCTTTGTATATTATCTGTGACAACATAAATAATTTTAATACCAGTGCCAATATGCTAAATGGTCGGCCAATAATTTTGATTTATTTAGGCAGTGGGTCCATATGGATTAACTGTAACGGTGGAACCTTTACCGGGGATATATACGCTCCTTTTGGGTCAGTTAATGTAAATGATAACAGATTTATTTTTTATGGCAGTGTTGCGGCTGGTCAAAACATTCAGCTGCAAAGCCAGGGTTATTACATACAAACGAATTATATTGGGTCATCGCCGGAGGATGGTAAATCGGAAATTCGACTTGTTGACTCCAATGAAACCCAATGGGAATAATAAGCTTACTGGACACTAGGCAGTGTTCACACGCCCTTACATGAAAAGCCCAATCAACCATTGTCTTTCAGACGTGATTTATTGGGTTTTCATTGTATAAGCCGACATTGACCCCTTCTGTCACTTCGTGACATCTCCCCAAAGGGAGACCAGCTCATTTTACTTAAAAGCTGTATTCCAGCAACTCATACCCTTGCCTCCCCGTGGGGGAGGTGGGTGTGTAACATCAAGTGGGGGTAGAGCGCAAACATTTTGCGTTAGACATTCACCTGGCATAAAGGCATCAATTATGTATGTGGGAAGTTTGAGTTATAATAAAAAAGCCAAGGCCTCCATATATTCGGAGGCTTTGGCCTTTTTTTATTTCAACTTTCTATAATGTGTATTTCATCCTGCGCTCCCGAAAAATTATACCAATGATTAGGTATATCACTAGGAGTCAACCTATCTTATAGCATTGATATTACAGCGGTTAGAGCTATTATTTTCTGTACAAAACGAGCCCGGAATATTGATTTTTTAGCCAAAA
>JAFVER010000150.1 GCA_017475925.1 Anaerovibrio sp.
AGTATGCTGGAAGATGGATTGTTGCCGGAGCAGGTGGCACGTATTGCTAAAATATCCGTTGAAGAAGTAAAAAAATTGGTGAAGAACCATGAGCAAAACAATACCGGCAATAAGGATTAGAGGATTTACCGATGAGTGGGAGCAGCGGAAATTAGGGGATATTGCCAGTTTCTCTAAGGGAACGGGCTATTCCAAGGCTGACTTACAGGATAGCGGCACTCCTATAATCCTCTACGGCAGGTTGTACACGAAGTACGAAACAGTCATCGGCGAAGTAGACACCTTCGCTGATGAAAAGCCCAACTCTGTGTTCAGCAAGGGGGGCGAGGTGATTGTCCCAGCTTCTGGGGAAACGGCTGAAGATATTTCAGTGGCTTCGGTAGTTGAAAAAGAAGGAATATTACTAGGTGGTGACTTGAATATCATTACGCCACTAGCAGACTTAGATTCGACGTTTCTTGCATTAAGCATATCGAATGGGAAACCCCATAATGATATGGCAAAGATGGCACAGGGCAAGTCAGTTGTTCATCTGCATAACTCTGACTTAGCTAAGATTAACTTGTCATATCCTAGCTATGAGGAACAACGGCAGATAAGCCATCATTTCAAAAATCTAGACCACCTTATCACCCTTTATCAGCGTAAGTATAACAGTCTAAAGCAGGTCAAAAAGTATATGCTGCAAAGGATGTTTCCTAAGCAGGGGGAGAAGGTGCCGGAAATCCGCTTTGCTGGATTTACTGGGGATTGGGAACAGCGGAAGGTTTCAGAAATAACAAGTTCATACTCAGGAGGTACACCACAAGCAGGTAATAGTGAATATTATGATGGCGATATTCCATTTATCAGGTCTGGGGAAATACATGATGACCATACAGAACTATTTATAACCAATAAGGGAATGGAAAATTCCTCCGCCAAGATGGTATCTAAGGGAGATATACTATATGCGCTTTATGGTGCAACAAGTGGTGAGGTAAGTCGTTCTAATATGGATGGAGCGATAAATCAGGCTATACTTGCGATTATTCCAGAGCCTAATTATAATGCTGATTTCCTTGTAGAATGGTTTGCTAAAGAAAAAAGCAATATCATAGATAGATATTTACAAGGTGGTCAGGGAAATTTATCAGCACAGATTATAAAAAAAATTGACGTAGATTTGCCATCTTATGAGGAACAATGCAAAATCGGTGATTATTTTGTTGAATTGAATAACCTTATCACCCTTTATCAGCGTAAGGTAGACAGCCTTAAAGAAATCAAGAAATTCATGTTGCAGAATATGTTTCCAAAATAAGAAAATTACAGCAGCACTTGCTGATATATCAGGCAAATGCTATAATGGGCATAAGAAAAGGGCGTTGCCTAGCAGTCAGCCCTCAGAGATTTATTACATCATGTTATAAGCCGCCAAAGTTTGGACGCTAGGGCGGTTTATTTCTTTGTTTCCACGAGGATAAGCAATATCAGTAGTAAAACTACAATACTATGATCCATGGGCTTCACCCCCCTGGCGAGGGCAAAATAGACCGCCAAACAACACCCACGGATATTATACAAAACATACAATCTAAAAACAACAAATATAACTTAAAACAAGTTACAGAATATGTTTCCAAAATAAAAAAGTGCCGAAGGCACTTTTTTATTTGCCACGACCCCTTGTGGTTTCGTCTATTGTGTCAGAGTTGTGGTGTTTATGGTAATAATCTCTATAATGGTTATGGCGGTGATGATTTTTATATTCTCTATGCTTATGTGGTCTGATTTCCTCTCTGTGATGCCTATGATGGTCCGTATGGGCCGATATATGCTGTGATGGGATGAGCTCACTGTTTTGTGGAGTTGCTGCAAAGGCCGGAACCGCACCTAACATCATAATACTCATAATACCGGCTATAATAGTTTTCTTGCTCATAATATCGCTTCCTTTCTTTGTTGATGTGTTCATTATAAATGGGATTTATAAAAAACATCTAAGGAGGATATTAAAAGACAATTAAATGCAAATTACATAATATTTAAATGCTCAGTTCATTCTCTTTGGCAGTGGAATACTTAACTCTACCTTTTGGCTTACCAGGCAACCCTCGCTCATAGCCTTGGAGGTTCTCCTTTTCCATATTTCCTGTAGGGTGGTGACGAAAGCCCCTGGAGTAATGGAGCTTTCTAATTGCTCCTGTACCTTTTTCTGTAGCAGCTGATGAAATTTTTCATTAAGGGTTACTGTACGCTGGGCCAAAAGAATCTGTAAATTGGCGTCTACAAGATACAGATGGATAACTGGCTCATCAAGGTCAGCAATGCAGGGCTTCATACCAGGAGGCAGCAAATGGAGCCCCAATGGACAATCTCCCCATCCATCCTTGAATATTCCGTCAATTTTATACAGAAAAAACAGCAGTCCATCCTCTTCATATAAGGCCAGCTCCATGGCACCGGTACGGAAGGCTTCTACGGCAATTACATCAGTGCGACTCAGCTGCAAAATAAACATACAGCCATTGGAATCAATTTGGAACAGTCCGCCGTCACCTTTTGCCTTTATTGGCAGAGGAAATTTCTCTCCTACCTGAAAATTTGTATAGCTCATGGTTTATCCCCCTATATTTTACTTAGTGCAGTTTATCATATTAAAGATTATCTCACAAGGATAATGGGGATTTCTGTAAAAAAATGTGATTTTATGATAAAATATATCATTGAGGTTATGTTTCTCTCTAGAGGTCTTTGAAGGAGTGATATATGTGGTACGTCGTTTAGTGGCTGGCTTTGTGTTCATGTGTAGCCTCATGATGTTGTTTAACATCGGTTTTGCTGCTGATAATAATGCTGAATGGTATTGGATTGCTTCTGATGCCAAATACAGTAAATTCTATGCTCCAGATAAGGTGCGTGTTACAAGAACCTTTGGAAATACTGCGGTGCAGATTACTGCCTGGACAAAGACGAATTATAGCTTTGCCGGGGCAAAAGAAACATTGGATAATTATGGCTTGAAGGACATCAGGCCAAATGACTTGGCTTACAGCGTTGCAGAGGTAGAGGTAAACCCGCAAAACAGGACCATTGCATATGTAAGTGAGACTTTTTTTGATAAAAACGGAGGCAAGCTTTGGGAAAAGGAGTATGATCCTATCCGGCCAAAGGAGATAAATTCACAGGAATTTGATGAGGATTATTACTGCTTTATTGTGGATACTGTTTTTGGCGTGGGGGAAAATGAGCGGAGACAGGCTTCGGACCGTTGGCTTACCACCTGGCAGCAGGTTAATTCTGCCAAGGGGCTGACCTACAGCATGATTGATACTACCACCATGCGTTTAAAGGATGACAACATGATATTCTGGGAATGGCAGGAGGCCAGAGATCCCAGTGGCAAGGTCACAGATATTTCCTTTATGAAAAAAGCTGTAAATATCAAGGAGGGCACGGGCAAGGTAATCCGTATATTGAATTGGCGGCCGGAAACTGAGTGGAAGGATATTACCACCCAAACAGATGGCATGTATCACGCCATAAAGCCGGAGTCCAACGATGATAAGACCTTGAAAATGCTCAGGGATTATAAAGATAATCATGAAGCCTGGGTAAAAAGATATAGCCTTGATAATAATTAAGGGTATGAAGTTTGTTTGAGGTGATTTTGTGCCAATAAAGATACCCAATAGCCTTCCGGCTGTAAAAATTCTGGAGGGAGAAAATATATTTGTGATGGATGCTGACCGGGCCTACAGCCAGGATATCCGTCCGTTGAAGCTGTTGATTTTAAACCTGATGCCCATGAAGCAGACCACGGAAACCCAGCTTTTAAGGCTTTTAGGTAATACTCCCCTACAGGTAGAGGTGGATTTCATATATACAGAATCATATGTGCCGACTCACACATCAATGGCACATTTAACAGAATTTTATGGAACCTTTGCAGAGGTAAGACATAAGAAGTATGATGGATTTATAATCACCGGAGCACCGGTGGAGAAGATGCCCTTTGAAGAGGTAGCCTATTGGGATGAGATTGTTGAGATTATGGAATGGAGCAAGTCCCATGTATATTCCACCTTTCATATATGCTGGGGGGCTCAGGCAGGGCTGTACTATCATTATGGTATAAAAAAATATGATGTGTCGCCAAAAATCTTCGGGGTGTTTAAGCACCGGTTATGCGTTGAAAATGAACGGCTGTTTCGGGGGTTTGATGATGAATTTTATGTGCCTCATTCCAGGCATACTGAGATACGGCGAGGTGATGTGGAAAAGGTTGAGGCACTGGATATTTTGGCTGAATCAGACAGTGAGGCCGGCGTGTACGTCATTGCCAATTTGGCAAAGAGGCAGTTTTTTATTACCGGTCATGCGGAGTATGATCCTTTGTCATTAAGGGATGAATACGAGCGGGATATGGCAGCTGGTGTACCGGATGTTAATGTACCAAAGAATTATTATCCTGATGATGACCCCACAAAAAGACCAATAATGCGGTGGCGCTCCGTGGCTAATCTGCTTTTTGCCAATTGGCTGAACTACTATGTATACCAGGAAACTCCATATGAGCTGGATGCTTTGTATCGGCCTCATGACAATGACTGAAGGGCTTTCAGAAGTTTTTCATTGTTAGGCGGTAGAATGAAGTGTTAAATAGTTTATATTGGGGGTCTTTTGTGTTATGAGAAAGCTTTTTATTGTGGTTTTTGTGTTGTTGTGCAGTGTGTTTGGCAGTGCTGCGGCTGCAGCTCCAGAGGTGCCCACTAACATTTTTCAATGGGTACAGTCCTCGGCCAGAACAGACTATTATTTTAATGCACAGCAGATATGCTTTGCCAGGGACTCAGCGGGGCATGTAGACACTAATCGTCTTTTAGTTCCGGTATTAAAGATATATGATGATTTGATGAAGCATGATGTTATTTCTAAGCGTCGCTGGAACGGAAAATCGTTGGAAAAGTTTGGGGATCTGGTAGGCACGGCGGAATATTTGGAGTTTGATATTAAGGAGCAGACTGTAAGGATTAAGCAGGTGGATTATATTGATTCCACATTTACTACCATAGAAGAAAACAAGCCTAATCAGGTGATTAATTTAAAGGATTTGGCAGCCAAAAGCCTTGACGCTAAATTTTACAATGCAATTTTGGATTATGGAATGAGACATCAGGTAAGGCTGGCCGAGCGGGCAAACAGTAAAATCAGTGCTGAATTTAAGGCTAAGCTTAAGGAAGCACAGGATGAGTATATTGCCAATCATTGATAATGTTAAAGTAAAATGGGAGTGAAAAATTATGGCAAATGAGTTTACTTTCGTAGTGGAAAAGGTTTGTCCGGTATGTGATAAGAAAACTCGCGTCGTTAAGGTAAAGTCACGACTTATGATACAACGTACAGACGATGATTATTGTTGTCATTACCGGGACTTTAATCCTTATTTTTATACTATTCTGGCCTGTGAAAATTGTGGATACGCAGCTGATGAAAAGCATTTTTTAACAGCCTTGCCGGAGCGTCACAAGCAGACCTTGGCCCAATTTTTGAAGGAAAAACGAGTGTCATTTATTTTTACTCCAGAGCGTACTTTGCCGGATGCGTTGGCGTCCTATCAGTTGGCAATATACTGTGCCGAGGCTATTAATGCTCCTTTGTCCCGGATTGCCGGGCTGTCCCTCCGTATGTCCTGGATATACCGTATTTTGGATATGAAGGAGGAGGAAATGACGTGGGCAAAGAAAGCTATTGAGCTTTATGAGCGTTCCTTAATGACAGAGCGGTATCCTATTGAAAACCTCAGCGATTATATGGTAATGTATCTCCTGGCTACTCTTTTTAACCGGATAGGTGACAGAGAGCATTGTGCCTCATATCTCAGTCGGCTGATTAATGACAAGGATTTGAAAATAGCTGATAATAAAATATATTATGATGCAAGAAAGCTGTGGCAGAATATACGTATGGAAAGTGCCGAGGAAGAGAAGGAAGCTGCCAAGGCGAAAAAATAACAGAGGGGAACCATTATGGATTTACCAGCAGCGGTGGTAGAAGCAGCCGCTAAAATTGATTGGGTGCAGGTGGCCCAGACTATTGAAGATTATGAGCCGGTGGTGCGGGTTGTACAGCAGACGTGGAGCCATGAATCCCTGGTGGATATACTAAATGGCAGTATTGCTGTGCCGGACTCGGTTATCAATGATGCGTTGGCTGAAAGACTGGCCGGTGGTAATAACAATATTACAGCGGTGGAAATTGCCTCCCGGGAAACCGGGCGGGTGGAGATTAAAGCTACAACAAAACGCCTGGGGCGGGTGGAGGTATCTGGTATCATTGAAGAAATGGTACATGATACCAATGGTACCCATATGACCTTTCGGGTAAAGGAACGGGCTTTAAAGGACCATGGGCTTGGCTCATGGTTTTTTTCCCGCTTGTCACTGTCAATGGTCCAGAATTTGTTTGGAAAAATTGAGCTGGGTGATGATTTGCCCACAACCATAAAGGGAAATCGGGTTAGAGTGGACTTCGGACCGGCCCTGGAGAAAGGTGATTTAGCCAATACCCGCCTGCATGGGCATCGGCTGCTGGACTTGTTCAGTATTCAGTCAGCGACACCCCATGAAGGCTATATAACCTTTAAAACAAAGGTTGATTTGCCGGATGATATTGTTCAGATGATAATTAATGCAGTTGGTAGGTAATGTGTGAGTCTAATATGAAAAAGTTTGCTATTTTATGTTTGGTGTGCCTTGCCATAACGGCACAAGCCTTTGGGGCGACAAAAAGTAATACGGGGAATAAGGCTGAATTGTATTATAACAGTCTTAATCAAGGGAAGATTGTTTATATACCCCATGACAACCGGCCGGTATCAGATGAGCTGTCAGCAGATACGGTGAAAATGGTAGGCATTGATGTGGTAGTGCCACCTGATGAATTGTTGGGAAATCGGGAAAATTTAGGAGATCCCGACAAGCTGTGGGAGTGGCTGGAAAAAACCGTAACTGTATATCGTAAGCCTACAAAAGAGGAAAAACGACGTTTAAAGCTCAAGTCAAAGGATTTGGTGAAGGACTTAAATCCGGAGGTAAAGGCGATTGTTATTTCCGGGGACAGCATGATATATGGAAGCCTGGTGGGCTCCCGTAAGCATAGTCTTACATCTAAAAAATTGGAAGAGCGGGCAGCTATGTTTGGCCAATTCAAAAAGAAATATCCTGGTGCAAGGCTGTACGTGTTTTCATCGATTATGCGTACACCAAGCTCCGGTGAGCATTCTGGAACCGAGGACCCAGAATATTATCAGCGCTACGGAGTGGATATATTCAGATATACCGTTTTAAACGATATGGCAGAGGAAAAGAGGCTGTCTGCCCGCGAAGAGAAGGAACGGGCCTTCTTGGAGGAGCTGCTCCCAAAGGAATACACGTTAGACTGGTTTGGACGTCGGGAAAAGAATTTTAATGTCAACAAGCAGCTTTTAGAGCTGGCCAGAGACAACACCTTTGAATGCTTTGCCCTTGGGCGGGATGATAATGCTGCCTGGTCCCAAACCCATATGGAAAGTCGGCATTTGAAGGATTTTATCAAAAAATTGGGGACGGAGCGGGTCCACAATCTGTCAGGTATCGACGAGGTCGGTATGCTGATGCTGACCAGGGCGGTAAATGACCTTAAACATCAACAGCCGGTAATTAGTGCGGATTATAATTGGGGAAATGGTAGAAACACCATTCCAACATATTCAGATGAGCCTATTGATACAACTGTGCGGGAGCATGTGGCTCTTTTGGGAGGAAAATATTCGGAACGCCCGGAGGGCAGTGATTTGCTTTTACTGGTAAATACCAATCCAAATGGGGAAACCTTGGCCGCCAATTTGTATGATAATACAATTAAGCTGCGTTCCGGGGTAAGGTACTTTGTGGATATGGTGGAGGAAGCCCTAAAAAACAGGTATACGGTAGGAATAGCTGATGTATCCTTTGTAAATGGCTCCGATAATGCTTTAATGGCAGAGCTGGAAAGGAGACAGCTTTTCTATAAGGTTCAGTCCTATTCAGGCTGGAATACCCCTACCAACAGTGTGGGCTTTGCCTTGGCCCAGGGGGTATTGGCTAAAAGCATGCGAGAGGATGATAAAAACAAGCTCCTTTTGCTACGGTATTTAGATGATTGGGCTTATCAGGCCAATGTACGTCAGACTGTTGCAAGGCAGCTGTCCTGGTTTGAGGGAGCAGGCTTGTATTCCAAGCTGGGTGATAATAAGCAGGACATCGAGCGTCGGGCAACTGGTCTGTTGCAGCTCTTCGCTGAAAATCATCTTCCACCTAGTGACTTTATAAAAAGACTTAAAGTGACAAGTCCATGGAGTCGGCTTTTTGAGGCAAGAATTCAGTTTGAAAAATAAAAGGGTGTGTGAAGCGTTGCTTCACACACCTTTTTATTTTTATCCTTGCCTCCCCTGGGGGAGGTGGTTGCATAGCAACCGGTGGGGGTGTGGGGGAATTTTATTTGTTTGCTTTGTGGAATTTCTCCATGAAATCAGCCAGCTTCTCACAGCCCTCATATGGCATTGCATTATAGATTGACGCTCTCATGCCGCCTACACTGCGATGTCCCTTCACTCCGCCAAGACCATTTTCCAAGGCTTCCTTTACGAATTTCTTTTCCAGGTCTTCACTAGGCAGCCTAAAGGTAATGTTCATAAAGGAGCGGCTGTCCTTGTCGGCATGTCCTTTGTAGAAGCCATCACTGTTATCAATGACACCATACACCAGGTCGGCCTTCTTTTTATTCACCTTGGCCAGGGCCTCTAAGCCACCCTGTGCCTTAATCCATTTTGCAGTTTTACCAACCATGTAGATACAGAAGGCTGGTGGTGTATTATATAAGGAATTTTTGTTGTAGAAGGTGTCATAACGGAGCATGGTTGGCAGGGTCTCAGGACTCTTTTCCAGCATGGATTTTCTGGCAACCACCAGGGCAACTCCAGCCGGACCAAGATTTTTTTGCACACCGGCATAAATCAAGCTGAATTTTTTAAAGTCCAATGGACGAGATAAAATATCAGATGACATATCAGCTATAAGTGGAACATCACCGGTTTCCGGTATGTAATGGTATTCAGTACCATAAATGGTGTTGTTGTAGCACAAATGCAGGTATGCTGCATTGCCACTGAGCTTAATCTCATCCTGGGTTGGGATATGCCTGTAGTCTACATCCTTGCTGGAGGCTGCCGAGTAGCCTACACCCAAAATCTGTGCTTCCTTAAATGCCTTGGTAGCAAAGCTGCCGGATTGTACATAGTTGCCTGGCTTGTCCTTGGTGGCGAAATTCATTGGAATCATATCAAACTGGAGACTGGCACCACCCTGAATAAACAGAACATCATAGTCATCACCTAAGCCCATCAGCTCCAATATATCAGCCTTGGCCTGATTGTGAACTGTATCATAGGCGGTGGCCCGGTGGCTTATTTCCAATATGGACATGCCAGTCTGTTGAAAGTTTAAAAATTCTCCCTGGGCTTCCTTCAAAACCTCTAACGGCAACATAGAAGGGCCTGGATTAAAGTTATAGATACGATTTGCTTCCACTGGATTGACCTCCTTAGAATATGTGATTGAATTAACACAATAACCATTTTAGAAATACTATTAAACATTTTACATCAGCAGTAAGCTGACCGTCAAGAAAATGGGGACTTTGTCAAAGAAGTATTCATAAGAAATACACTTGATTTTTGATAATGTATATTCTAAAATTATTCGTGTGAATACGCTGGTGCGTTGAGGTATCAATATGATAAACAGGAGGCTGAAAAATGAAGGTATTAATTGCAGATGGGGTTTCCCAGACCGCTGTGGATATTTTAAAAGATGATTTTGAATGTGTAATCAAGGATAAGCTGCCAGCCGAGGAATTGTTGGAGATTATTCCTGAGTTTGATGCGCTTATAGTACGTTCAGCTTCCAAAGTAACGGCTGAAGTTATTAATGCAGCCCAAAATCTGAAAATCATTGGCCGGGCTGGTGTAGGTGTAGATAATATTGACGTGCCGGCGGCAACGGCCAAGGGTATCATTGTTATTAATTCCCCGGGAGGCAATACCAATGCTGCAACAGAGCATTCCCTTGCCATGATGCTGGCCATGGCCCGTCATATTCCTATTGCAAACGAAACCCTTCAAAAGGGTGAGTGGAACCGAAAGCAGTACACCGGTGTTGAGCTTAAGGGCAAGACCCTTGGAGTTATTGGCATGGGCCGTATCGGCAGTGGCGTGGCAAAGCGGGCTCTTGGCTTTGAAATGAAGGTTATCGGCTATGACCCATACATTAATGAGGAATATGCCAAGGATATGGGAATAGAGGTAGGCACCTTTGAGGATGTCATTACAAAATCAGATTTCATTACTGTACATATGCCATTGACTGACACTACCCGCGGTATGATTAACAAGGAAGCCATGTACAAAATGAAGAAAGGTGTTCGTCTGGTTAATTGTGCTCGGGGTGGAATCATTGTCGAAGAAGATTTGCGGGATGCAGTGCTGGATGGACAGGTTGCCGGAGCCGCGGTGGATGTATTTACCAGTGAGCCAATTCCAGCGGACCATCCATTACTGGGGGTAAAGGGAATATATGTGACACCGCATTTGGGGGCATCCACGGTGGAGGCTCAGGTAGGTGTGGCAGTTGACGTGGCCCAGGGGATTAAGGCAGCTCTTAACGGAGAGCCTGTAATGACTGCTGTAAACATGGCACCGGTCTCCCAGCAGGTAATGAACGTTATTTCTCCATATTTCGACCTGGCAGAACGCCTTGGCTGTGCTGTTCGTGCTTTGCTGGACGGTGCCATCAAGAAGGTAGAGGTAGGCTACAACGGCGATATAGCTGATGTTAATACTAAGATGATTACTACAGCAGTAATCAAGGGCCTGCTACAGGCTGAGCTGGATGATAGTGTAAATTATGTAAACGCACCTGGCTTGGCCAAAGAACGTAACATTAAGGTAAGTGAGGTTAAGGACAAGGATACCGAACGCTTTGCCAATGTGGTAACAGTAACTGCCACTGCCGGCAAGGATAAAAAGGTAAGCGTTCAGGGCACGTTGTTTGGCGATAAGGGACGGATTGTTAAAATCAACGACAATAACGTTGATTTGGCACCAAGAGATTGTATCCTTCTTTGTCCACATATCAACCGCCCGGGCGTTATTGGTCAGGTTGGCTCCATTATGGGAGCTGCCGGCGTAAACATCTCTGGTATGCAGGTATCCACTACCAGTGATGAGGCTACCAATCTGATGATATTGACCCTGGACAGTGAGGTGCCAGCCGATGTGCTGAAGCTTATTACCTCCATGGAGGATATCTTCGGCGCCAAGATGATTATGTTTAAATAAAATTTTAGACTACTCATATACCAGAGAAGCAGGCTTAGGTGCCCTTCTCTGGTATTTTTTGTAGCAGCACTTAATGAAAGCGGGCCAACATGCGAAGCTAAAATTTAGTGCGTGTCAAGGGAACCTGGCTGGCCAATGCAGCCAAGTTTTTTACCTGTATTGCCAATCATTTCCAAAATCACTATAATTATGATAGATGTGTGCCCATAATGGAATTTTTGAATGACGGGTGATTATATGAAAATAGAAGGATTAGGAACAAGACCATCTGTGCCAGCTATGGGCCATGAGACAAGCCGTCGTGCTAATGCAATGGAGTCGGATTTTTCGTCGGAATTGCATGACCAGCGAAGCAGTGCTTCTCATGAACAGCTGCAAAGACTTTTGGCACAGATTGATGAGCAGGGAGCCAGATTGACTAAAACCCCTACCTATGACGAGCTGCGGGAGTACAGGTCGTTGATTAAGGATTTTGTCAGCTCCGTTGTCAGTCAGATGTATGACATATCCACTCAGACCGGGTGGGATCGCATGGGTCGCCAAAAGGTATATACAACTGTACGGAAAATAGATACAGAGCTGGAAAATATGGCTGAAAAGATTCGCCTGGGGCAGGCCGAGCAGCTGGACGTGGTGGCAAGTCATGATGCCATTCGGGGTATGCTGGTGGACTTATATATGTGATGAATATTTTTTGGGATAATATTGTTGGCCATAAACATAATATTGATGAGCTGCGGCTGCTTTGCTCAGAGGATATGGTTCCTCACTCTATGCTGTTTTGTGGCATAGATGGTATAGGCAAGCAAATGGTTGCTAAAGCAATGGCAGCAGCAATTTTATGTCATAGTCCCCATGATGGCATACCCTGCGGCGAGTGTGCCTCCTGTAAGGCGTTGCTGTCAGATATCCATCCGGATTTTTTCCAGCTTGTGCCCGATGAAACAGGAAGCTCTCCCATAATAAAAATAGAAACAATCCGTGACATGCAGGATAAAATTGCCAGATTGCCAATTTTATCCAAGCAGCGGGTAGTTATTATTAATGATGCTCAGACCATGAATGAGGCGGCGGCTAATTGTCTGTTAAAGACCATTGAGGAGCCGGGGGGGCAAATATATTTTATACTGATTACCAATTCAGTTATGGCATTGCTGGACACGATAATATCCAGATGTATGCGGAAGGATTTTGCCGGGCTCAGTCGGGAAGAGGTCGCCATGATACTGTCCAGTAAAGGGGTTACTGGAGAAAGAGCCAATTATTTGGCTGGCTTTGCCGATGGCAGTGTATATCAGGCTATGTTATTGAACGATGAGACAGGTATGGCATTGCAGCAGGCTGTCATACGGTTTTTTTCTGCCTGTGCCGAAAAGCGGCTGGACATGGAAATGGTCTGGACAGAAGGGGCCTCACTGGGTAGATACGAAAAGAAACAGCTTAGACAATGGTTTAGCTTTTTTATAATGGTTATTAGAGATCAGCTTATTATATATAATGGTAGTGACGTTCCTTTGTATAATCAGGGGGATGCGTCCAGGCTAACCGGGTATACCGGTCAATTGTCGCAGCTCCAGCTGATGTCTTTGCTGAAGCTGGCAAGAGAATATCAGGGAAGGCTTAGGTTTAGCGTGAGCCCCAGATTAATGATGGAAAGCTTTATTATAAAAGCAAAGGATGTATGTAATGGAGGAATATAGTGCAGACAGTAGTTGGTGTCCGTTTTAAACGGGCAGGGAAAATATATTATTTTGGTCCAGGTGATTTGGATATTCAGACCAATGACGATGTTATTGTGGAAACTGCCCGGGGAATTGAATATGGTACAGCGGTAATTGGCCCACGGGAGGTACCGGACAGTGATGTGGTGCTCCCTCTAAAGGAAGTGCTTAGAAAGGCAACGGAGGCCGATAAAAACAAGGTAATAGACAATGCCCACAAGGAGCGGGAGGCCTTTGCCATATGCGAGGAAAAGATAAAGGCCCACGGTCTGCCAATGAAGCTGGTTCAGGTTGAATATACCTTTGATGTAAATAAAATTATTTTTTATTTTACCGCTGATGGCCGTATTGACTTCAGGGAATTGGTAAAGGATTTGGCAGCGGTATTCCGCACCCGCATTGAGCTCAGACAGATTGGTGTAAGAGATGAGGCCAAGCTTATGGGGGGGATTGGCTGCTGTGGACGTCCACTCTGCTGCAATACCTTTTTGGGGGATTTTGAGCCAGTGTCCATTCGGATGGCCAAGGAGCAGAATCTTTCCCTTAACCCAACCAAAATCTCCGGGATATGTGGCAGGCTGATGTGCTGTTTAAAATATGAAAACGACTGTTATTGTGGTAATTCTCAAAAGAGAACAAAGATATTGCCACCGACCCAGGGCAGCAAGGTAATTACCGCTGATGGTGAGGGAAAGGTAATAAATCTCAATCAACAGCGTCGTACAGCCACTATTTTGCTGGATAACAGCCGGACCATTGTAGCCTCCTGGGAAGATGTGATAGAAAAGGATGAAGATGACATCTGATAAAATGACTAAGCCTGTGGAGTATGAACAAATAGCGCTGGGGCCAAATGAACGGCTGGATGATTTGCTTTTACGTGGACGAAAGATAATTCAGAATACCAAGGAATTTTGCTTTTCTATTGATGCGGTTTTGTTGGCCCATTATCCGAATTATCATAAAAATTGGCGGGTTTTTGACCTGGGAACCGGTACAGGTGTTATGCCACTTTTGATAGCGGACGAGGTGCGGGAAATTCATGCTCTGGAAATCAATCCAACCATGGCTGAGTTAGCAAGGCGTAACGTGCGGATAAATGGCTTGGAGCATAAGATTTTCGTCCGGCAGGGGGATTACCGCAGCATAAATACGCTGTATTCGCCTGAAAGCTTTGACCTGGTAATTGCCAATCCACCATATAGGCCAATAAATCAGGGCTTTGTCAGTGACCTGGATGGAGTAGCCCGCGCCCGTCATGAATTGACGGCTACCTTAGGTGATGTGGTAAGGGCAGCACGGTATCTGCTGAAATTTCATGGCAAATTTGCTATGGTACATCTGCCGGAGCGGTTAGGAGAAATCGTGGTGGCCATGCATGAAAATCAAATTGAAATAAAACGGTTGCAGCTGGTACAGCCTAAACGGAGCAAGCCGTCCAACCTAATGCTGGTGGAGGGTATTGTTGGAGGAGTGGCAGGTGGCATGAAGGCAGAAATACCACTGATTGTCCATAATGAGGATGGCAGCTATACCGACAGGATTATGGAAATATACAATGGCAGAGCTAATTAATAAGGAAAATATTTTATGTCTGAAAAAATTAATACAGTAGGGATGTTATATCTTTCGGCCACACCTATTGGCAATCTGGAAGATATGACCCTTAGAGCCATACGAATATTGGGCGAGGCTGACTTGATTGCGGCAGAGGATACCAGACATTCAAGGAAGCTTTTAGCCCATTTTGACATTCACACGCCACTTACCAGCTACCATGAACACAACAAACTGGAAAAAGGACCGGAATTGGTGGAGAAAATGCTGAATGGTGCTATAATAGTCTGTATCAGTGATGCAGGTCTGCCGGGGATTTCTGACCCGGGAGCGCATTTGGCTATGCTGGCTGTTGAGGCTGGTATCAAGGTCAGTCCGTTGCCGGGAGCGAATGCTGCCCTGTCAGCCCTTATATGTTCGGGGCTTGATACAACTGCCTTCTCCTTTTATGGTTTTTTGCCAAAGACGGGAAAAAAACGGCGGGAGCTGCTGGCAACCCTTAGTGACAGGGCTGAAACCTTGATTTTTTATGAAGCCCCTCATCATTTGCAGGGGACTCTAAGGGATTTGTCGGAGACCCTTGGGGATAACCGTAAGGCAGTAGCCGCCAGAGAGCTTACCAAAAAATTTGAGGAATTTCATCGCAGCTCCTTGGGGGAGCTGATGGGATTTTATGCTGAAAATGAGCCAAAGGGTGAGTTTGTTATCATTGTAGAAGGCTGTACCAGGTCAGAGGCTCAATCTCAGCTGCCGGAGGAACCACTTCACCTGCGGGAAATGGTGGAGCAGCTGGAGCAGTCCGGTATGGGGCGAAAGGATGCCATGCGGGAGGTTGCCAAAAAACTTGGTATCAGTCGGCGGGATGTGTATCAGGAAATGCTAAAATTTACTTAGTGGCTACCTCATCCGCCTCGCTAGCTCGGCACCTTCCCCAGAGGGGAAGGCAATAAGTGCCAAGGCAAAAGAATGTCCGCATACAGACAATACACTAGCTTCATATATTTTTTATGTTGGAGGTTTTGTAGATTAATTAGTTAATTGCGTCATCTCCTTGGCTCCCATAGGGGAGCTGTCACGAAGTGACTGAGGGGGGTCCATAATTCAGAATACAAAATTATATAAATAATTTTTAGGGAGGAAACATTGTGAGCAATAAAAGTTTTTATATAACTACACCAATCTATTATCCCAGTGCGAAGCTGCATATTGGTCATGCCTATTGTACTACCATAGCTGATTCGGTGGCCCGTTATCATCGGCTGGCAGGGGATGATGTTTTTTTTCTTACCGGCAGTGATGAGCATGGTCAAAAAATTCAGGAAAAAGCCGAAGCTCAGGGCATTAAACCTATTGAATATGTAGATGGCATTGTGGCCGAGTTTCAGAAGCTCTGGAAAATGTTAAACATTTCCAATGATGATTTTTTGCGAACCTCCCAAAAACGCCATGAACGGGTTGTTCAGGAAATTTTCCGCCGGGTGTATGATAAGGGCGATATTTACAAGGGGGCCTACAAGGGGCTATATTGTACACCATGTGAAAGCTTTTGGACAGAGCTGCAGCTCGATGAAAATGGCTGTTGTCCAGATTGTGGCCGTCCTGTTAAAGAAGTAGCTGAGGAAGCCTATTTTTTCAAAATGTCTAGATATGCAGACCGAATTTTGAAGCATATTGAAGATAATCCCGACTTTATTCAGCCGGTGTCCCGACGTAACGAAATGATTAACTTTATCAAGCAGGGCCTGGATGACCTGTGTATTTCCCGTACCTCCTTTGATTGGGGAATTCCGGTGCCAATTGATGAAAAGCACGTTATATATGTGTGGTTTGATGCCTTAACGAACTATTTGACTCCTATTGGCTTTTTGGATGATGAGGAAAAGTTCAAAAAGTTTTGGCCGGCGGATGTCCATTTGGTTGGCAAGGAAATAGTCCGCTTTCATTCAATTATCTGGCCGTGTATTTTGATGGCATTGGATTTACCGCTGCCTAAGCAGATTTATGGTCATGGTTGGCTGGTGGTGGATGGCAGCAAAATGTCCAAATCCTTAGGCAATGTAGTTGACCCGGTGGAGCTGATTAATAAATATGGTGCCGATGCAATCAGATATTTCCTGCTCAGGGAAATAAATCTTGGACAGGATGGCAATTTTTCTGAGCTGGCGCTGGTGCAGCGAATTAATGCAGATTTGGCCAATGATTTAGGTAATCTGCTGCATCGCACCTTGAATATGGTGAAAAAATTTCAGCAGGGGGAGGTCCTGGCTGCTCAGGGACGCAGTGAAATTGATGAAAACCTTATTGCCGATGCGATGGCAGCTGTCAAGACATTTGACGAGGGCATGGGTGATATGAAAATCAGCAGTGCCATCAAAGGGGTTTGGGCATTTATCAGTCGTGCCAACAAGTACATTGATGAAACTGCTCCATGGGCCTTGGCAAAGGACCCAGCCAAGCAACAGGAGCTGGCCAATGTTATGTACAATCTGGTGGAGTCTCTGCGAATAATCAGTGTTATGATTGAGCCGTTCATGCCAACCACTGCTGAAAAAATCTGGCAGCAGCTTAATATGCCGAAGGCCTTTGCTGATGTAAGGCTGGATGATATCAAGGCCTGGGGCGGCACCACCGCTGGTATGCATATTGGGGAGGCCCAGCAGCTGTTCCCGCGCATTGAATTAGAAAAGGATGAAGCCCCAGATAAAAAAGCCGGGGAAAAAGTTAAGACTGGGAAACAGGCCAAGGGGGAACCCGGCAATATTGATTCTGATGAAATAACCATAGAGGATTTTGCCAGGGTAAAATTGCAGGTGGTGGAAATACTGGCTGCTGAGCCGGTACCAAAGGCCGATAAGCTTTTGAAGCTTAAGGTGAATACCGGTGCTGAGGAACGGGAAATTGTATCGGGTATTGCCAAACATTATGAATGCAGTGAGCTGATTGGCAAACGGGTAATTTTGGTAATGAATTTAAAGCCAGCCAGGATTCGGGGCGTAGTGTCTCATGGCATGATTTTGGCAGCCTCTAAGGGAGATGCTTTGGAGGTAGTCTCGGTTGATATGCCAGTGGGCAGCGTTGTGAGATAATGCGTAATTCGTAATTATATAGTGGTATGCTCCCTATCATATATTATCTTGCCTCCCCTGTGGGGAGGTGGTTGCGTGGCAACCGGTGGGGGTAGAAGATGGAGATGAATATGGAGCCTAAAATTATTGATACCCATGCCCATGTAAATAGCGAAAAATTCGATGATGACCGGGCTGAAACCATTGAAAGAGCCCAGATGGCCGGAATTGAGGCCATAGTAAACATGGGTGATACTATGGAATCCTCCCAAACGTGTATGGAGCTGTCAAGAGAATTTTCCTGTTGCTATGCCGGTGTGGGAATTCATCCGGAAGAGGCCTTTCCTCTCACCGAGGCGGATTTAGCCCAGCTGGCCCAATGGGCAGACCACGACAAGGTGGTGGCCATAGGAGAGATTGGCCTTGACTATTATTGGGAAAAAGATCAGGAAAAGCGTCAGCTTCAACGGGAGATTTTTATTAAACAGCTTGATTTGGCAAGGCAGCTGGATATGCCGGTTTGTATTCATAACCGGGAGGCCCATGGTGATACAATGAATATCATCAAGGCTGAGGGAAAGGGTATTCGTGGTGTATTGCACTGCTTCTCCGGCAGTCTGGAAATGGCGAGAGAGCTGGTGAAAATGGGCTGGTATATTGGTGTTGATGGGCCCCTTACCTTTAAAAACGCAGCCAAGCTACCAGAAATTGTCCAGGAGCTTCCCCTGGAGGCCCTTTTGGTGGAAACCGACTGCCCATATATGGCACCGGTGCCAATGCGTGGTAAGCGTAATGAGCCTGCTTATGTAAAAAATGTGGTGGAAAAAATTGCTCAGCTCCGCAATATGTCCTTTGAGGAAATTGCGGAACAGACCACCAGAAACGCCAAAAATTTATATACGAAATTGTCATAAAATTAGGGCGTGTTGATTAATTACGTCCGTCCATCTTCACAGGTCTTGACCCTGCGCTAATGAGCGCTAAGGATTTACTCGACTAAAATTCAGTGGGAGTTTATATCTCCCACTGAATAAGTCTCGTTTTACTGTCCTTGCGTCGTTGACAAATCCTCGACATAGTACCACTATGACTGTGGTTTGTCTCCTAGCAATAGACAGCCAATCACCGCAAATATGGACGAACTCATTTAATCAACACGCCCTAGACTTATTCAGTGGCAGCTTAAAGCTCCTGCGGAATAAGTCTTATTCTTTAAAATGTGGGAGAATATATGGATTTTTGACGGTTTTTTACAGCCTGTTTTCATAAAAATAGGCTAAAATACTGGATGAAGTGGAGGATGAGCACCAAAGATTTGACAATTACATAATTTGTTGATATACTCATAAACATATTTTTCATAAAGGGGGAATTAAATGACTTTTAAAAGGTTATATGTCCGATGCATCCGGGATGTCCGGTTCCCGATTTGCGTTGGTATGCTGTTTGTGATGTTATTAATGACAGGCTTTATACCTCACAAGCACGTAACAATATCCGTTGATGGTCAGCGCATTGAGCTGAACACACCATACAGTGCCGTAGATAACATTCTTAGCCAGGCTGGTGTGGCCAAAAACGAAAAGGATGAGTATAATGTCACAGCTGATGACAATGGAGACGTTGTTATTAATGTAAGGCGGGCTGTACCAGTTGTAATAGAATATCAGGGTGAGCCGGAAACCATGCTCACCACAAAGTCAACAGTGGCTGAAATCATGAAGGAGCTTGGCTATGTTGGCAACCGATATGTTATTGATAAAAGCGGAGATATGGGCGTTGTGGCTGATATGCACATTAAGGTGACTTATGTGGAACCAGTGACTATCCCTGCTAAACCAACTGTAGATACTGGTATAGGAGCTATACCATACAGTCAGCATATGACCATGGAGGCTACGGCATATATTCCAAGCGATGGTGGTGGCTCAGGTATCACCGCTACCGGTATGGTGGCACAGCATGGAGTTGTTGCAGTTGATCCACAGGTGATTCCGTTGGGTACAAAGGTGTATATTCCAGGCTATGGAGTAGCAATAGCAGCTGATACCGGCGGAGCAATTAGAGGTAATAGAATAGATTTGTGCATGGATACCTACCATGAGGCCATCAGCTTTGGCCGTGGTGATGTAGAAGTGTATATTTTAGACTAAAACCGGAATTGTATTCTTGATAAACAGGATTGCAATAGAGAGCGGGGAATAGTAATGGTAGCAACGACTCTTACTATTCCCCGTTTTCTATTGCAGTCTGTCTGCATTATCCTGTACCAATGGACTGGCAGTCATATAATTTTATTGCTTAAAGTTGATATATGCGTTAAAATTATAATAGTTGACGTAAATAAGCAGAGTGGAGAGAGGGATTTTATGGCTCTGTCAGTCGGAAAGGAAGAGCTTCAGGGAATAACGGAAAATTTTGTCGAAAAACTCTTTACCAAGGGGATTTTCGATGGTGTTTCTGTTGCTTTGGCCGAGGATGTAATCGGATTCAGTCCGTCAATACACAGGTTTTGCTATGGAAGATGGGATGTAAAGCATTTTTTACAGGATGAGTACGAACGTCTGGCTCCTTGTGGCATAAGTCAGATTAATAGCCTTTGCTTCAATACCGTTGAAAATGTTTCCATTGAGGTTCATGTTACTGTAAGCAGTATGAAGCTCAGAAAGCTGATTATGCTGAGCATTACTGTCATGTATAAAAAGGTATTGGAGGGATATATTGTTGTAGGTATTAATATTGCGTTGGATTCCGATCATCGTACCTACAAGGAAATTACGCCTCCTGACATGGATCAGTATGGATATTTTTCAGCCTATGACAATTTTACCGGTCTCCTGAACAGGGAAGCTTTTTGCTCCCGTACCACTGATATGCTGGCTGATTATCCCCATAAAAATTTCGACATTCTACGAATAAATATAGAGCGGTTTAAGGTTATAAATGAAGTTTTTGGTGAGGTTCAGGGAGATAAGCTGCTGAAATACTTGGGGAATTTCCTAAAAAGCATTGATTTGAAGCTTTATTTGGCTGGGCGTCTTTATGCCGATAATTTTGTTGTTTGCTTTGAATCAGCCGATGGAGAGGCAGAGCGGCTGATGCGTACCCTACAGGTGGTGGCAAACAGCTTTGAAATCAATCATCATACCATGCTTACCTTTGGACTGTACAAGATAGAGGATAAAACCATCCCAGTCAACAAGATGATTGAGCGGGCCAATATAGCCTTGAATCAGGTGAAGGGCAATCACAGGATTTCACATTGCGTTTATGAAGAAAAAATGTGGGATCGGATGCTGATGGAGCAAAAAATCATGAATGCCTTGGACTCAGCTCTGGAAAACAAGGAGTTTTTGCTGATGCTTCAGCCTAAATATGAGCTGGAAAATGAAACAGTTATTGGCTCTGAGGCATTGGTACGGTGGATTAACAAGGATGGGCGCAGCATTTCCCCAGGTGTATTTGTTCCGATTTTTGAAAAGAATGGTTCTATATATGAGCTTGATAAATTTATGTGGGAAAGTGTCTGTCAGCAGATTCGCACGTGGCTTAACGAGGGCAAGGAGGTAAAGCCTGTATCGGTAAACGTCTCCCGTATTGATTTGTATGACCCAGATTTAGTAGATGTGCTGAACAGTATTGTTAATAAATATGATATTCCTAAGCGGCTTTTTGAGCTGGAAATAACTGAGTCTGCTTATATAGGAGACCCCCACATGATAATTTCTGTTATAGATAATTTGCGGCGGGAAGGCTTCTGTATTTTAATGGATGACTTTGGCAGTGGATATTCCTCCCTTAATATGCTGAAGGATATCTATATTGATATATTGAAAATTGACATGGGCTTTTTGCAGCGTACTGACCGGACTGGCCGGGGAAACAATATCCTTTCAGCAGTTGTCCGTATGGCGGAGCAGCTGAACCTGCCTACTATTGTGGAAGGGGTTGAGACAAAGGAGCAGGTTGATTTGTTGAAATCAATCGGCTGCAATTGGGTGCAGGGCTTTTATTTTTCACAGCCAATCACGGTGGAGGCCTTTGCCGAAACGATGTAAAATATGTTGAAATTTAAAGGGATGCTGAACATTTCGTATCAGCATCCCTTTTATTGTAACAGCACTTAATGAAAGCGAGCAAACAAGGGTTGCTTTCATTAAGTGCATGTCAAAGGAACTGGGCTGGCCAATGCAGCCAGTTTTTTTATTGTAAGGAGCGTAGCAGCTGTATTTTCTTTTCATGGGCCTTTATGGCAAAATTCATCCGTTCGTTTTCTTCAGCGGAAAAATTACCACTGTCCAGGGAATGGTGAATTTTTTCCATGCGGTTTTCCAAATCCTGAATTTCATCAGCTAAAGGCTTCTGTTCACCCAGGGCAATGCCATATATGGTGTGAATATTATCAATGATGTGTTGGGCATAGCCCCTTTCGCCAGAGACCTTCTCCAAATATTTGGCAAATTCATAGATGATTTCAAAAGGGTCAACCCCCTGCTGGAGCTGCTCTAAAAGCTTCATTTTTATTTCTTCCTGCATTCCATGTGCCATATCTATTAATTGCTGCTTGTTGTTTTCAGACATAAAGCTCACCTCTAGGTAATTTAACCACAGGTAAGGCAGTAGAGCAAGGACATTTTCTTAATTAGCAAAAATGTGTTATAATACATTCTGTTGTGCCAGTAGCACTTATCCACAGGATATAAGGATAACTCTATGTCACAAATGCAAATTTTGTGGGTTATCCACTGATTTATCCACACAATACACAGGAATGTGAATAAGTTATTAACATTGTCCACATAAAATAAAATGTAAAATATTAATATCGGGAGTAGAAATCATGGCAAGCAAAAAATTAAAGAGGGGTCTAAAAAATCGGCACCTCCAAATGATGGCCCTGGGGAGTGCCATCGGAACAGGGCTGTTTTATGGCTCGGCCTCTACTATAGCCCTGACAGGCCCGTCAGTTATGCTGGCGTATCTTATTAGCGGAATAGTTATTTATCTTATTATGCGTATGCTGGGGGAAATGTCCGTGCATGAACCGGTTGCAGGGTCATTTAGCTATTATGCCACCAAATACTGGGGTGGCTTTCCGGGATTTTTGGCCGGCTGGAATTATTGGTATTGTTATATTATGGTCAGCATGGCAGAGATTACTGCTGTGGGGATTTATATAAATTACTGGTGGCCGGAGGTACCTCAATGGTTGTCGGCACTGGTATGCCTTGTAGTTATTACAGTGATTAATCTGGTAAATGTCCGGGCTTATGGAGAAACTGAATTTTGGATGGCTTTTACCAAGGTTGTAGCCATATTGAGCATGATACTCCTTGGAGCATACCTTATTGTGACTAATCCAGTGGGGTATCCGAACAACATCAGCAATCTATGGAATTATGGCGGTTTTTTGCCCAATGGAGTCTGGGGACTGGCCATGGCCTGTGTGGTGGTTATGTTTTCCTATGGTGGTATTGAGCTTCTGGGCATCACTGCCGGTGAAGCAGAGGACCCGGACCGGTCTATTCCCAAGGCGATTAATCAGGTAATATGGCGTATTTTAATATTTTATGTCGGCACCATGTTTATCCTTATGTGCCTGTGGCCATGGAATCAGGTGGGGATGGAATCGAGTCCCTTTGTCCAGATTTTTGATAATGTTGGCATTCCGGCGGCAGCCCATATTCTTAACTTTGTTGTACTGTCTGCTGCAGTATCAGTATATAATTCAGCTATTTACAGCAATTCACGTATGCTTTATGGCCTGGCAGAAAAGGGCGATGCCCCACAGGTATTTAAGTGGCTTTCCGCCCGTGGAGTACCTATTGTCGGGACATTGGTTTCTTCAGGAATAACCCTGATAATTGTGGTAATGAATTACCTTTTCCCTAGTCAGATATTCATGTATCTTTTTGCCGTGGTAATTATTTCAGCCGTCATTAACTGGGTGTGCATCACCATGACTCATATAAGGTTTCGTCAATATTGCGAAAAAAACCATGTTGAGTCAAAGTTTAAATCCATTTTTTATCCCATAACAAACTATTTTTGTTTGGCATTTTTGGCTGGGGTAATAATCATGATGACACAGATACCTGATATGAAAATGGCGGTTATAGCTTTGCCTATATGGCTGGGAATCCTTTATGCCGGCTACCGCTTTAAGCTTAGTCGGAAAAAGCATAATTAATTCAGAAGGAGAAATGGAAAATAACCCCACTGGGTGTCTGAAATACATAATGCGGCATTAAAATTTTACCTTCCCCTTTGGGGAAGCAGGAGCGAAGCTCCGTCGTTGGCACATGTAGTATGACGGATGAGGTGTTACAATGGAAAATCAATCTATTTACAATCGAATAAAGAGTGCAATGCTGCCTGATGGGACCTTGCCGGAGGAATTTGTACTGCGTCAGCAGCCTGAGCAGGGGATGCGATTTGCCGATGGCGCAATGGATGGAACTATTCGTTACCATATGGGACCAACGGAAAATCCAGATATAAGCGGGTTGACCATGGTATTGGAAATGGCCTCCCAGGAACGGTTTCGCGACGCAGCAAATGCTTTGGTTACACATTTCAATAATGGTGGCATGATGCTTCCGGTGGTGGATGCACTACAGGATTGGATATATGACCATACAGAAAAGCTCTCCCCGGAGGCTCTTGGCAGATTTGTTGTAAGTCTGCTTATGCAAAGTCAGGATGTGGAGTCGGTAAAGTTTGCCCTGACAGTTTTGGAGGTTTTAGACCTTGAAATGACCGATGAAATGCTGGAGGTTTTACTGGTATTAGCTGCCTCGGAGGAATTAACCCTCTTTTGCCTGTTTATATTCAGTGGCCTGGATGACGGCAATAAAATAATATATTCCTTGGCAAAAAAACTGAAGGGCTGGGGGAAAATTCATGCTGTAAGTATGCTGAACCCGGAAAATGCGGAAATTACCAACTGGCTTTTGCGTGAAGGCTGGCGAAATAATATAATGCCGGAGTATTCTTCCATGACCGCCATAAAACGGGGAAAGCTGCTGTCAGTTATTTCTAAGCCTGATGTGACCAAGGATGATTTTTCATTGGCAGGGGAGCTTATAGATGTTTCCCTGGATGATGGCCCGATTCCTGGTCTGGCAGCATACAAGAAAACTCGGGAGCTTTTTGAGGTATATTTGGCATTGGCCGAAAAATATGCAGCCGAGCTCAAGGATTATAGTGCTATATATGATATAAGGGATTTTTTGGGGAATTCTCAGCTGCAGGGAAAGGAAAAATTAATAAACAAGTGTAGCTATCTGCTGGACAGCCAGTCCTGTAAAAAATGTGTGGAATTGGCCATGGACAGCGGTGAGGGCTTTTATCTTGGCAAGGTATTAGGATTGGACTATGCACCTAGAGCCATGGAAACTCTAAGGCGGGAATGGGAAACCAAGTATGACATAATTGACATGCTGCTGCGGGATCGTTGTTATGTGGATGAAATAATCAGTCTTTTTGAGGATGTGCTTCCTTTGGAGGAAATGGCAGAGGGCCCAACCAATGAATTGGGGAATAGCGAGGAGTACCGGGAGTACGGAATATTGTCATACGTTGTTCAGGGACTGCAGCAGGTACCGGGAAAGGGTGAAAAGCTTATCTGTGTCGGGCTGTATTCACCGGTGGTAGGCTGTCGTAACATTGCGCTAAACACTGTGCAAAAGTGGATGGAGAAGGATTATCAGCTGACACCGGCCATGAAGGAGGTTATATCCCGATTGAAGAAAACCGAGGTTCATGAAGCAACCAGAAAGAGACTGGAAAAATTTTAATAAATGAGTTATAATACTGGTGCACTGACACAATGATATTTTGACAAACGTCACCATATATATTGCCAACTGCTTTGTTGTCGTTAATCGACATAGCCACCGCTATGCCTCATTCCTTCGCCTTGCATTTGACAACATCTCTGGCGTCGTTTTTTGTTCAAAAATCATCGTGCCAGTACACTAGAGTATCGCTGACATAGCACAGTTGGTAGTGCATCGGATTCGTAACCCGAAGGTCGCCAGTTCGATTCTGGCTGTCAGCACCAGAAAATTATGCCCCTGTCATTTTGGCAGGGGCTTTTTGGTAACAGCAATTAGAGCGTGTTGATTAATTCCATCAGCCCGTCTTCACACGTCTTGACCCTTAGCGCCTGTTAGCATAGTGCAAACCAGGATGTGAAGGTCTGCATCAATAACTTGACAAGTAGTGATGTTGTGATAAAATACATATGAACATACATTCATATGTATTTAGTTAAGGAGCGGCTTATGGTAAAAGAAAAATATGATGTCACCGGCATGTCCTGTGCTGCCTGCTCTGCCAGGGTGGAAAAAACCGTCAGGGCATTGGATGGTGTGGATGATGTGACAGTAAATTTACTGACTAATTCCATGCAGGTCATATATAACGAAAAAAGCTTAAATAAAGATGGTATTATCAGTGCAGTGGAAAAGGCGGGATATGGTGCGGCTGTTCATGGCGATGACAGGACAGCTCCCGTTGAACAGAAAACCCAGGATGAGATGAAGGATAAAAAGCGAAAGCTGCTTTTGTCAATTCTGTTGCTGATACCGGAGATGTATATATCCATGTATCAGATGCTATATAATCATTTTGGTTTGCCGGCACCTGATTTTATTAAATTGATGTTTGACGGACCGGAAAACTCCATGGCCTTTGCCTTTACGCAGTTTTTGCTGGCGCTGCCAATTGCATTGCTTAACCGCAACTACTATGTAAACGGGGTTAAGGCGCTACTGTCAAAGGAACCTAATATGGATAGCCTGGTAGGTCTGGGCTCCGGGGCGGCTTTTATCTATGGTATTGTAAATATATATTTTATCGGCTGGCACCTGGGGCATGGAAATTCAGGGCTGATTGGACAATACAGCGCAAATCTTTATTTCGATTCGGCAGCTATGATAGTTACGCTTGTTTCGGTTGGTAAATATCTGGAGTCGAAGGCCAAATACAGTACCACCTCAGCATTGCGAAAGCTGATAAGCTATGCTCCCAAAACTGTTACGGTAGAACGTAGGGGGAGCGAGTACAGCATACCAGTGAATGAATTGGTGGCAGGTGACATAGTCATAGCCAGGCCGGGAGCGGTGATTGCTGCTGATGGTGTCATAGTTGAAGGGAAAACCAGTGTAAATGAGTCGGCAATTACCGGCGAAAGTATACCTGTAGATAAACAGCCCGGCGATGGAATTATTTCCGGTGCAGTTAATATAAATGGTTATATAAAATATGAAGCGCGTCAGGTAGGGGCTGACTCAACCCTAAGCAGGCTGATTAATTTAGTGGATGAAGCGGCGAGCAGTAAGGCTCCAATAGCCAAGCTGGCGGATAAGATATCTGGAATATTTGTGCCAGTAGTCATTCTTATAGCTCTTATGACAGGGGTGGTATGGCTGGGGCTTGGCTATGGCTCAGAAATGGCCTTTTCCATGGCGGTATCGGTGCTGGTTATATCATGTCCATGTGCTTTGGGCTTGGCAACTCCAGTGGCTATTATGGCTGGTATTGGTAAGGGTGCAGAAAATGGCATATTGATAAAATCGGGGGAAATCCTGGAAATTGTCAGTAAGGCAACCACAGTAATCATGGATAAAACTGGCACCATTACCGAGGGTAAGCCTACGGTGACGGATGTTATTCCTATAAATATATCCGCTGAGGAGCTTATAAAAAAAGCAGCTGTTTTGGAACGAAGCAGTGAGCATCCAATAGCTCAGGCAATCGTCAATGGCGCTTCCAATCAAAATATTGATGATATTACAGTCACAGAGTTTGAGGCTGTTTGGGGTGAAGGCGTTAAGGGCTTAATAGCTGATGAGTGGTACTATTTAGGTAATTTAGCTTTTATAAGAAAATTTTCTGTAGTAGAAGAAAATTATATTCGTCGGGCTGAAACCCTGGCTAATGACGGAAAAACAGTTTTATATATGGCCGGAAGCGGAAGCTTTATCGGTCTTATAGGAATAGCCGATACGGTGAAGGAAAATAGTGCCACAGCAATAAAGAAATTCAAAGCCTTGGGTATAAATACCGTAATGCTTACCGGTGACAATAATAAAACCGCTGCCGCCATGGCGGCGCATTTGCAGGTAGATAAATATTACGCAGAGGTTCGCCCCGAAAAAAAAGCAGATTTTGTTAAAGAGCTCCAGTCAGCTGGTGAGACTGTAGCTATGATTGGCGATGGTATAAATGATGCCCCTGCTCTGGCATTGGCTGATGCTGGCATTGCCATTGGAGCAGGAACGGACATTGCTTTGGAAAGTGCCGATGCTATATTGTCAAAAAATGATTTATTGGATGGAGTAAGACTGCTTAGACTAAGTCAGGCGGTAATAAAAAATATAAAAGAGAATTTGTTTTGGGCGCTGTTTTATAATATAATTTGTATACCTGTAGCGGCTGGAGTGCTTTATCCGATATGGGGTATAAAGCTCAGTCCCATGCTGGGAGCTGCGGCAATGAGCTGTAGCAGCGTATGTGTGGTGTTGAATGCCCTGCGTCTAAAAAGCGTGAATTTGGGGCAGGCTGAAAAAATAAGTACAGAATCATCAGAAAAAGGAGCTGAAAATTTTATGGAAAAAGAGCTGAGGATTAACGGCATGATGTGTATGCATTGTCAGAAAAATGTAGAGCGGGCCTTGGGCGGCATTGATGGTGTGGAATCGGTGACGGTAAATTTGGATGCTGGTACTGCAACCGTAAAATGCAAAAATGATATTCCAGATGATACCTTTGACAAGGTTATAACCGAGGCTGGTTACGAGCTAGTGCACTGCTCCTAATTGGTTATGATTACAACTTCACACATATAATGTGCGTACTTATGCCAGGTGAATGCCTATAAGCGGACATTATTTTGCCTTGGCACTTAGTGCACTGACACAATGATATTTTGACAAACGCCACCATATATACCACCAACTGCTTTGTTGTCGTCAATCGACATAGCCAC
>JAFVER010000151.1 GCA_017475925.1 Anaerovibrio sp.
CAATGGCATTTATATAATATTTCTTTATTTTTTCAAAGGTATCATCATCAATACTGCCAACCAGCACTACAACACGGGCTGTGGCAATAACCGGACGTTCCTTTTGCGTCACAAGCTGCACACACTGGGCTGCCGAGTCGGCCGTTTGGTCATACTGGCCTGGTAGGTATTCGGCGGCAAAAATTCTGGAATTAGAAAAATTTGGCAGAGACTCCTCATATACAACATCCACAGGTGGTTCAGAAAACACCACCGATTTTACCGTAGCATACTCTTCGTCACTAAGTCCCTCAA
The DNA here is from genome assembly GCA_017475925.1 of Anaerovibrio sp. Classification (GTDB taxonomy): domain Bacteria; phylum Bacillota; class Negativicutes; order Selenomonadales; family Selenomonadaceae; genus Anaerovibrio. Next base: position 295 of record JAFVER010000151.1, read on the forward strand.
TATCATAACGATTAAGCAACCGCACAGCCCGCAGCCCAGTCAGGCGAAAGCTCTCCATTAAATCAGCACACAGCTGCTGGGCCGGAATATCATAGAACCCCTGACGCTTCTCCACATAAATTCTTCTTACAGTCATTAATCATGCCTCCAAAACAATAAAACAGCATATTACCCTACGCTAACAGTTGCTATATTTTCATTTCCTCTACCAAAATCAAGCACCTGTAACGCTCAGGATTTATTCGACTACATTCAGTGTTCGCGTAAAGCTCTCACTGAATAAGTCCATTTTACTTTATGTAATCTACAGCAATTTTTACTACCACCTTGGTTACAGGCTTAGGCTCATCATTTATTGCACCGCACGGGCGATGTACATCCGCAGGATAAAGCACTGCAAAGGAGCCCTTGTCAAGGGTTACACTACTGCCCGGAACAAGCCGTTCATAAAAAATTATGTCCTTATCCATGTCGTAATTCGTATGCTCATGCAGCTCCGGATTAAGTGGGCACCACCCAAGCTCTTCCTTGCCCTCCACCATATATTGAATATCCACATATTGCCTGTGGGCTTCCGGCTTGGCAGTTCCCGACAGTTTGGTGGTGTATCTCTGCAAAATAGCATAACTGTGGTTGCCATCAATGGGATAAACCCCATCCTCCATAGTGGTAAAATCATGTGCCTGCAAGAATAAAAGAGCCTGTCGTATAGCGTCGGGGAACTTTGAAAACCCCGAGCTTGCTTCGTTAATTCTGCCAATTACCAATGTCATCTACTCCTTTAACAGGGTAAGCATATAAAGTCTCATTTTACTTTATTCTACCTATTTTTTTACTTTATTGCAACGATTATGGAGCACAAGTCTCTTTTCATTATCATTCCAATAAAATTACTTCACCTCCAAAACTGTTCCCCAAACAAAGCAACAAAAATCAATCTTGCAAAACCAATTTCAATATGATATATTATCAGCATTAAATTTCATATCCACAGGCGATGATTGAAAAAAGTATGCTTATAGGATAATTCAGAGAGGTAATGGCTGGTGTGAATTACTATTATCCATATTCAGAAAGCTATTCATGAGCCGCAGCCAAGTATTCATCCAATGAAAAAAAGCTGCCGCTGGCCAGCGATAAAGGCACATTGAGTGATTGCTTCCAGCAATCAATTAAGGTGGTACCACGGGAATTTGCCTCGTCCTTTATTGGACGGGGCTTTTATTTTTTAGATATTACAGAAAAGGAGATTTATTATGCGTGAATTATTGGAGCTTTTGAAGCACGATGCCCGCCGTCCGGCCAATGAACTGGCGGCAATGTTGAACATAAGTGAATATGAAGTGGAGCAGAAAATGGCTCAGCTGGAAAAGGACAAGATTATTCTCAGCTATAACACCCTAATCAACTGGGAAAAGACCGGTGAAAATACAGTAACCTCCATTATTGAAGTAAATCTCACTCCACAGCGGGAGGTAGGCTTTGACGCCATCGCTGAGCGGATTTATCGGTTTGATGAAGTACGGACTGTGTATCTCATGTCTGGTAATTTTGACCTTTTGGTTATCATTGAGGGAAAATCCCTACAGGACGTGGCAAATTTCGTTGCTACACGGCTGGCCACTATTGAAGGGGTAACCCAGACCCGCAGCCATTTTATGCTAAAGCCTTACAAAAAGGATGGTATTATCATTGAAAACAAAGAAAAAGACCGTAGGCTGGTGATGAGTATATGATAAACTGGAACGACCGAATTTCCCCTGTTGTAAAAAGCGTGCCACCATCTGGTATCCGACGCTTTTTTGATATTGCATCAGAAATGGAGGACGTAATCTCCCTGGGGGTTGGAGAACCGGACTTTATAACACCATGGTCCATTAGGGAAAGCTGTGTATATGGCTTGGAACAGGGCTACACCTCCTACACCGCCAACCGGGGGCTTTTAGAGCTGCGCGAGGAAATCTGCCTCATGCACAAAAACCGGTACAACCTGGACTATGACCCCAAAACCGATGTACTGGTGACAGTTGGGGTAAGCGAGGCATTGGATATAGCCATGCGTACCATTTTGACCCCAGGGGATGAAATCCTTATACCAGAGCCATGCTATGTTTCATACAAGGCCTGTGCCACCCTGGCTGGCGGTACACCGGTACCAGTACCGGCCAAGGCAGAGAATGACTTCCGCATCACGCCTGATGACCTGGAGCCCCATGTATCACCAAAAACCAAGGCTCTCCTTATTGGCTATCCCAACAATCCTACCGGTGCAATACTGTCCAAGGAGGACCTGGAGGCTATCGCCAAATTTGCCATAAAGCATGATATCATTGTAATCTCTGATGAGATTTATGGAGACCTGACCTACGGTGATGCCAAGCACATATGCTTTGCCGGATTACCGGAAATGCAGGAAAGAACCATTCTCCTAAATGGCTTTTCCAAGGCCTATGCCATGACAGACTGGCGTATCGGCTATGCCTTGTCAAATCCTGATATTATTGGTGCCATGACAAAAATTCATCAATACACCATGCTCTGTGCCCCAATCACTGCTCAATTGGGGGCATTGGAGGCTCTCCGGCATGGAGAAAAATACATGAAAAAAATGGTTTCCGAGTATGACAAACGTCGCCGACTTATATATGACGGACTGCAAAAGGCCGGTCTAAAATGCTTCGAGCCTAAAGGGGCCTTCTATATTTTCCCTGATATTACCTCCACCGGTCTTACTTCCGAGGAATTTGCCGAAAAAATCCTCATGCAGGAGCATGTGGCATTAGTTCCAGGAAGCGCCTTTGGCGACTGTGGTGAGGGCTTTGTGCGCTGCTCCTATGCCACCTCAGTAGAACAAATTTCCGAGGCCCTAGCCCGTATTGAGCATTTCGTAAATCATTTGTAATGAAATACCATACCAATAAGCCATCTGGGTAGCAGTCGATAAGCTGACAGATAAGGCTATCAAATAACTTACATATAACAATAAATGAGACTTATTCAGTAGAAGCTTTATTTCCCACTGAATAAGTCTCATTTTATTAATCAGCAAATACTCAATCAATACACCACCTGGTCAACCCCAAACCACTGAGCCTTATCATCCCAGGAAAAATGAATTTCCCCCTCCGGCTCAGACACTCCCGACCAGTGCCATCGACGGTATACAACGACTATGGTATCATCACGACAAACAGGCTTATCGTATATTACGCCACCATCCTCCTTATAGGCATCCTTACCAGCAAAATACATATTACTAATATCCTTGCTGTTAATATAGCTTACCCATTTTCCACTTGGCTGTCTGCCAATAATGTTAAGTTGGGAGCCTGCATATTCATGATATATGGCATAAAGAGCCATTTTATCACTGTTGTCAATCCTGAAAATATCCTTATCACTTCCATCTAAAGCAACTACATAGGCATTTTCCCCACCAAATCTAATAGCCTTGGCAAAATCAGCTGAATTAAAATCATAATCACAATACAGGGCATTTGCGTCGGTACCAAAGCCTGCAATACCCTTTACATAGGTTTTAAGTACTTCCCCAGACTGGGAATAGGATGCATCCTCCAGGTAGGGGGTACCAGTATTATGTGACTCACCTTTTACAATAAACCCATGATAAGGAGCCTGGGCAGGAAACCCCACCTCACCGATTTTCTCCGGCTGAGAAAAGGTCATGGCAAAAGCACTACCGGCAAATGTCAGCACTCCCAGTGACAAACCAATAATTTTTCCTAAGCTTTTATTCATTACAACACACCACCTGTTCTGCAATATCTTCATAAAGCAACTATGCGAAAAATCCTGCTTATTACCCTATAGCTCTATTGCTGCAGCTTATCAGAATTAATTACCCTAACCTAAAACACTATTCTATATTATTCTACCAACGGCAGAATTTTTAACAGCGATGGGTCAGCAGCAAGCAATCTAAGCAGATTAGATATTGCTCTGCTTGGTAATACATCACCATTTTCATATTTTTGAAATGCCCTTTTTCCCCCACCAAGGATTACCCCTGCCTGGACCTGCGTCAATTTTAGCTGTTTGCGAATAGAACGAATTTCGGTTGGAAGCAAAAGCTGTTCTGTTTCAGCCTTTAATTCTTTGATATATTTATCATAAATTTTTAAATCATCCTGTGTAAAAACTGCCTCACATTCATCGCCTGCCGGGTACCAACCAGGCATATTAAATGTTTTGTTTTTTCCATGATAAGTAATTGTAAATGGGCGAATATCCCGTCTTAATTCTGCACCAGTTTCAACATCGTACTTAATCTCGTCCATAACAACACCTCATTTCTTCTTGAAAGATAATAACTCAAACTCGGTGACAACTCCCTGGGTAAATTTCACATAAATCATATAGTCTTTATACGGAACATGGTAAACATCCTGCCATATACGATGATTATTGTAAGAAGTCATTGATTTATAAAAGTGCTTGGGCTGCATAGACGCAACTGCCTGTATAATATCAGCACGGTCAAATCCCATAGCAGCTGCCCCTGACAAAGCAGATTGTTTTATTCCATATTTTGAGTTTTTAAATGAGTTTAGATCATAAGTTGGTGTGTACTTGTCATTTACATTTGGCATTATCCCACCTCATGATTATTGTAAACCATAATGGTGTATATTTCAATAATAAATGTCAAACAATATGTTTTATATGTGTATGGTATTTATCTCATCGCCTTATGCATAGGTCGTTTAAACATCTGCACCCAATAGTGTTCATATTTCATATTATTCTTTTGTACATGGCCAACACCCAGCTCTTCATAATCAGCATTTAAAATATTCGCCCTGTGATCTGGACTGTTCATCCACAGCTTCACAACCTCCTCAGATGTAGCTACACCAGCAGCAATATTTTCTCCTACTGTATATTCACCGTTTTCTATAAGAGACTGGCAAGGTTTACCATTTGGTCTAGTATGGGACATAAGCACCATAATTTCATCAGCTCTTATGGCAGCCGCTTCCATAAGTTCATCGGATAATTTCAGTGGTGCTACTCCCACCTTTTGCCGTTCCTGATTGACCAAAGAAAGAACCTGCTCGGCATAATCTGTTTTTTCGGTATTATTAATCGAATCGGTTTCTGTCTTTTCCCAAAATATTTTATCATGCTTAATAGTGGCTTCCTTATCAAATTCACCATCCCATTCGCAGATAAACGCGTCGCCGCCACGCTTTGTTCCCTTCCCAAAGTCACCATCGTTCCATGTATATTTAAACTTCCAATAATACATTCCATAGTGTTCTTTACCTCGCTCATGATTTGGTTCACCATTAGCCCAATTCGTATACTCTACCGGATCTCCAGTAACTCAACGCCAATCATCCTGATGGCCTGCGTCAGACAGCCCGAAATATGCACTTTTATATCCAAACTCTTTCATTATGTCATATACCATTTTGTTTTCTTCATAATCATTTATTACAGCCAAATGACCGCCAATTGATTCACAATATTTTTCTGCGGCTTCCCAAGTGTTACAAATATTTGCATAAACAAAATAATAATGCCCAGCATATTTCTTTGCCCCAGATGGTATATTACGATTTACTTGCATAGACATATAATCACTTCTATGTGTTTCTGCCTTTGCTCCTATGATGGCAGCGTCACCTGTATAAGGTAAAATGAACATAGCAAAACCTATAAAGACAAACAAAATATATTTCATCACTAATACACCACCTGTTCCACACCAAACCACTGCGCCTTGTCGTTCCATTTGAACCTAAATTCACCTGACTTACCTTTCATATATTACTTCCTGCTTCACAATAATTCACCATTGGTCTCATCAAGATACTCGCGGTCAAAAAAATACCAATACCTTTTTTAAACATATTTCTGCCTCCATATAGCCACAAAACATTTTCTTTTATATATTGTAGCCTGAAATCAAAGACAGCAGGAGGGAGGCTTTCGATTTCAGGCTACCATATAAGCTAAATTATTACACAGTCGCAACTCACATGTAATGTAACAAGCAATACCAAAAATAATTACGCTGTCAATTACCTGTCAATAAAAGCCCCTTATCAACATCTACCAACAATTCATCTACAATCTTTTGTGCAGCCTGATCTAGGGCCATTTCATATAGATTCATACTTATTTTATCTGTTCCCACCGAAGCGATATTTCCAAGTTCGACCTTTTCCTGCCTACACTCAGCGGTAACTCCCTTTTGCCAAACTACTTCTCCTGTGCTGGCCCTGATAACACGCAAATCACTTTGAATATCGACTCCAGAATAAATTTTCTTTGTATCTCTTAATACATTACCAACCATTTTTCCGATATCACCGCCTGCTTTTCCTGCAATCATACCAGTAATTGATGTCCAAAAAGAAGTCTTTCCATCTTCCTCTTTTCCACGAGAAACGCCATAAATTGTCCCTTGAATCAAATATTCAGCCCCATGCGTTTTACCTATAGCCGAAGTAAGTTCCGGTGAAACTTCCTGTCCCTGATAGGCATTTGACATGGAATCTGCTTCTTTATTGTCAAACAAGGCATCATAATTGCCTTCCTCTACCTTCGCAACTTTCTTTTCAAATCTGTACTTATCATCATAAAGCTCTTGTTCTATTGTCTCATCTATAGGACGAGTCTCTTTCAAATGTAGTTTTCCACTGGCTACCAGCTTTTCCATCACCAAATCAGATATTTTAGCCTCCGGCGCCAATTTTTTAAATCTTGTCTTATTCACAAATTTCATTAACACGCAAGAGTTGGAATTATCCGCTGCCTGAACACTTGTGGATAGCACTGGCAGCATGATTCCCGTCAAAAATACGACTGTCACCATGAATATGCCATATTTTTTCATGCTTGCTCATCTCCTCATTTCTCTGAAACCTTTAGTTCAGATGGCAAAGTAAAATACTTTGCTTCTGGTACGGCAGAAAACTCCTTTATTTCTAAGGTATATTTATCCATATTCTTTTTGGATCTCTCACCCTCTAAAGGATATGATACATAAGCCATTTGTACCAAATCCTCACCCTTAAAATAACAACGTACTACATGCTTTCTTCCTCCACTTTCTCCTGCATAATCATCATATGCCAGTCCATCCTTTGACTGTCCTGAAGCAGCATAGCTATATTCAGGCAATTCAACATTTGCCCTGCTAACCGGGTAAATAACTGCCAATGTCTTCATCAGGAGTGGATTACCTATATCATCAATTTCCTCTCGGGATTTAAAGGATCTGTCCTTATCTCCCATAGCCACACCGCCATCAGGCCAATAATTCTGTCCCTCCACAATTTTTTTACGCATATTAGCTCCATAATACTTCCCAGTACCAGGGTTATAAAAAAAAGTATATACTTTTCCATCTTTAATTAATTTGCATCGTTGTTGTGTGGTAATGAACCTATTATCACCATCCATGGCAATAACATCATAAAATCTTCCCATATCATATTGCGTCTCAAATTTCGCCATATCCCTACGAGCTTGTTCTTCACTCACCTGTACCTTACCTGCCATGCTATACATTTTTTCTCTTTCCTCAAATGGAACTTTTTTCATGAGGTCGCTATTCTCACGGGTCAAGCATTTAAAGGTATAATGCCTACTTGCCAATATATCACGATACTTGTCTAGCGAGCCAGCCTCACATGATATAGATACTACGCCTAGCAAGATAATACACAAGGTTATTATTTCCATAACTTTTTTATTTTGCATTTACATTCCCTCCTAAAACTCCAACCTGCACCGGAATACCTAAAAAGTCATTCACATCTCCCATTCCTGCGGCAAAAACAGGGATTTCATTGGAGAATTCAAAGCTATTTTCTGGAAGCTGTGCTGATATATCTCTTACAAAAATCTCCTCTACAATTTCTTCCTCTCCCACCTTGGGAACACGATACTTTTGAATTAATGCCAGCTTTCCTTCTTTATACAAGGCATAATAAATAAACTCATTAACTTTGTCACTTTCTCCAAATTTCTCCTTTGCTATATACTTATCGCAATTATACGTTTTTTTACCAATATTACGCTCTGTACTTTCCTGATATACAGGCATTTCTACCATACTCACACTATCAAGGAAGGAATCTCTATAATTAAAAACAGAAAATTCCAAAGGTAGTGCCAACTCAGTGCGAATGTAGGCCCAACCTTCTAATGGGTTTAATTCTGGCGATTTTAAATCTTCTTCAGGTAGCATAATGGCCTGATCATTTTTGGAATCTTTTCCTACCATGCCAAATCCAGCCGCAAAACGATAGTATTTCCCATCTTTATACATTAAACGCGGTATTACATTAGCTTTCTGACTTCCTCCAATTTCAAATCCCCAGAAAGATACTCCATGTTTCTTAATTATTTTCTTAAAATTTTGAATTCGTCCATTTCCATCATTGGCTACAG
>JAFVER010000152.1 GCA_017475925.1 Anaerovibrio sp.
CACCTTCCAGGCAAAGCTTATGCCTGTACCGCCCACGGCATTTTTACTGTAGCTGTCAATAAGGATTATTTCTGCTGGAAAAGCCTGAGCCACATCAAGAGAAAAATCCTCACCATAGCGAAAGGCCTTTATCACTGGTTTTTTTATTCCAGCGGCATATTCCGCCCCCTCATGACCATGTAGTTGAACATAATCCAGACTGCAATATTCGGCCAACTCATTTACTTCCTCCAATGGCTGATCAACAAACACCCCTACCTTTTTACTCCCCTTTATTTCCCGGCAAATCCTTTTTACAGTATCCGGTGGACAATATCTTTTGTATTGGTCATGCATGATAAAGCCCATAAAATCTGCTTCATTGGCAATAATGGCCGTATCAATGTCCCGTATGCCACATATTTTTATTTTAGTCATAGCTTTCTTCCTTCTCCAACAACTCCATATTCAGCATTACATTACTCCTCATATGCCCGCATCACCTCCTCCGACACTTTGCGCCACCTCCCCCAAGGGAGGCAAGATTTAGCCAACATTTCCGAAGGAAGGCTAGTGTATTGACACAAATTGAGCATTCCGAATTACGAATTAGTATTCCCCCATCATCCGTCTACAAGTTGCACAGCTTATATACTCCTGCTGTCCTTCGGGAAGGTTGTTGCACAGCTTATATACACCCTGCCTCCCCTGGGGGAGGTGGTTGCGAAGCAATCGGTGGGGGTAATGCTATAAATATAAAAATCGCCCCACATATAGCATTAAGCTATACATGGGGCGAAATATCCGCTGTGCCACCCAATTTCAGTAATATCCAGGTCAATAAGCAGACTGAAAATACAAATCTCGCTGCTATTACATAAACTCTCAGCACGTTTACCCGACGCTAACTGGGCTAAGACCATGTAATATGTAATAAAAAAACATTTTACCCATTACTAAGATAAAATGTTTATGCCACCTGTAATACTACCCTCTTAAGTACAGGAATAAAATCCGATACCGCAGCCCAATAACGGTGGCAACCGTTCCAGCCTAATAACAACCTGCTTTCGGTGGACTCTCATGGGACCATTCACTCATCACTTTTCACAGGTCATCCCACCTTCGGGATATCCGTCCCGACACCTGCTCGCTGACAAAAGTTGGATTAGCTACTATTTCCCAATCAATGATTTGCATTATTAAATTATCGACACGCTCATGTTAGTATATTTATCGGTCTGTGTCAAGCATTTTTTATGGCAAAGAATATCGTTAAACAATAATTTCATTTCAGGTAAATAAAGTATAAAGTAAATATGCTCCGATACCAACAATTGCCACCAGCACAGCCAAAGGAAGAGCAACGAAAAGAAAGCCGATTATCAATAGTGCAATGGCTGCCGCAATCATCAGCTTGGTAAGCATACTGCCTGTGGAAAATATCCGTATGCTGCCGACATTACGGCTGCCTCCACCAGACATTTCCCGCCCCTTTATCCGCCAAGAGTAATATCCATTTCCAGAGGACTGTTGTCCAGAAGTATCTTCATCTATGGTAATCCCCTGATAACCGGAAATTTCGTCCTGCCGCATCTCCCGCAAATTCCCTGGTACACAATTTGGACAAGAACCATCTGTATTCAGTTCACTACCACATTTTGGACAAATCATATTGTTCACCTCTACACCATACATCAATAGGTAAGCATATTACGCTTATTTGTATTTTTTTACATCCTTCCAATCCTTCAGCCTGCTCAAATGCTCACTTATGGAAATCCCCTTCACCATCAAATCAGGGGCGATTTCCATTAAGGGTACCAACACAAAGCTCCGCTCCAGCATGTATGGATGAGGCAGCATCAGCTCCGATGTATTAATTTCGATTCCATCGATATATAGCAGATCAAGGTCAATGGTTCTAGGCCCCCAATGCTCGTGCCGCACCCTACCTAAGCTTCTTTCCACAGACTGACAAAAGTGCAAAAGCTCTAACGGTGGCGCACTGGTCCTCACTGTTATGGCACCATTCAAAAAGGCCGGCTGATTGGTATTCCCCCAAGGCATAGTCTCATACAATGATGATACATTGATAATCTGAAATCTATCTGAAGCCCTGATATAATCAACTGCCTTATTGATATTGTCTTCCCGATTTCCCAGATTAGCCCCAATACCTATGTAGCAGTCATACTCTGCCATAGACGGTTTCTTTTGCATCACAGGGCATAATCCTTTCGTTCCCGTTTTATCTGTACCTTTACATCCTTAAATATCCCCTGTATTGGGGCACCTGGTTTATGCAGGGTGATTTTTACCCCTTCTATTTGAGGAAACTCCTTCAGCACCGACTGTATAATCCGAGCAGCCAGACTTTCCAGCAGCTTTACCGGCTCTCCCTCAACAATCCTTTTCACACAGTCATATAACCGGGCATAATTAACCGTATCATTTAAGTCATCTGTCTTGCCGGCTTTTTGTAAATCAATATACAGCTTAATATCAACAACGAACCGCTGACCCAAAGCATGCTCCTCAGCCAACACCCCGTGCCGTCCATAAAACTCCATTCCCGAAATGCTTATACTGTCAATCATTGCTTTGCCTCCAAAATAGCATCTGTTATTCGGCACATACGGGAAATTGGCTTCACATCATGTACCCGCAGGATTTCACATCCCTTTAATATCCCAATAACACAGGTGGCACCGGTGGCCTCCATCCGTTCCTCCACCGGAAGATTCAAGGTATTGCCAATAAAGCTTTTCCGGCTGGTCCCCAACAGCATTGGATATTCCTGTCCATTAATCTCCTTTAGCTTATCCAGCTGCTGCATGACATAAAGATTTCCACCAGTTGTTTTGCCAAAGCCTATACCGGGGTCAAGAATTATCCGATCCTTCGTCAATCCGGCCTCTTGGGCAATAGCAATGCTTTGGGCAAAAAATTCTCTCATTGACTCTATTATATCACCATCATATTTATTTGATGTCCGATTGTGCATTACTATCACCGGTAGATTATATTTGGCGGCTACCCTGGCCATTTCCCCTGGCTCCTGGGCATATTGCAAGCCCCAAATATCATTTAAAAGGTGTACACCCCTTGCGGCAGCAAACTCTGCCGTTTTTGCCTTAAATGTATCAATGGATACCGGTACAGGACAGGCAGCCAGCACAGGTTCTAAAAATACACTGAGCCGCTTTATCTCCTCATCGGCTGTCATTACCTCAAAGCCAGGGCGACTGGACTCAGCTCCGATATCGATTATATCAGCCCCCGCCTCCACCATTTCCATCATGTGGGATATCGCACCATCAATAGTGTTCCATTTCCCACCGTCAGAAAAGGAATCAGGCGTAACATTTAAAATCCCCATTATCAAGGTTTTTTTCCCCAGCTCTAGGGCCTTATTGTCTTTCCACGTATAAATCCGCTTACTCAATACTGTTCCATCCTAACATATTCCATGCCTGATTATAGCTGTGATTATCCTGCTTTAGACATCCCCGGCAGGCTGTGGTTATCGTCTTGGTTCCATTGGCTTTATCCTTGCGCATATTCATGCAAAGCTGCTGCGCCTCAACAATAACCAATACTCCCTCAGTGTTGAGGCCCTGTTCCACAGCCTGGGCGATTTCCTCAGTCATCCGTTCCTGAAGCTGCGGACGATGGGAAATTATTTCAACCACCTGAGAAAATTTACTAAAGCCGGCGATAATCCCCCCCTGGGGCTTGTATACAATTGATACCCTGCCAAAAAATGGTACAAGATGGTGCTCACACATAGAATAAAAGGGTATATCCTTCACTGCCACCATTCCATCACTGTCGGCCTTAATCAATTCGCCCCACATATCATCAGTAGATTTTCCTACACCACTAAACATATATTCATACATGGCTACAACCCGTTCAGGTGTCTTATCCATTCCGGCAGCCTTTAAATCGATTCCTTCAGCTGTCAAAAAATCTGTCACAGCCTTTATCGCCTTTTGGTTCATTCTTATCCCTTCCGTTTAATCATCATGGCATCACCAAAGGAAAAGAACCGGTATCTTTCCTTTACCGCCTGTTCATACGCCTTTAACACAAATTCCCGACCGGCAAAGGCACTTATCAGCATAATAAGGGTGGATTTAGGCAGATGAAAGTTCGTGATTATCCCATCTACTATTTTAAACACATACCCTGGGTATATAAAAATGCTTGTCCAATCGGTACGCCCAGCAATTTCACCTACACCAGCAGCCGCTGACTCAAGGGTACGAATCGACGTGGTGCCCACGGCAATAACCCGTTTTCCAGCCGCCTTTGTGGCTTTTATCAAATCAGCCGTGTCCTGACTAATGCTGTAATATTCCTTGTGCATAACATGGTCTTCCACGTTTTCTGTACTCACTGGCCGAAAGGTACCAAGCCCCACATGAAGGGTAACAAAGCCCAGATTCACTCCCATATCCCGTAGCTCATTCATCTGCTCCCTGGTAAAATGCAAGCCTGCCGTAGGCGCTGCCGCTGAGCCCTGTTCCTTGGAATACACCGTTTGATACCGTTCCTTATCCATAAGCTTTTCGTGAATATATGGCGGTAACGGAGTCTCCCCCAGCCTATCCAGAATTTCCTCAAAAATTCCATCATAGGAAAATTTTACGATACGTCCGCCAAAATCCGTGGTCTCCAATATTTTGCAGGTCAGTTCATCACTAAACCTTACTACCTGTCCTTCCCTGGCCTTTCGACCAGGCTTCACCAAGGTTTCCCATGTATCACCATCAATGCGGCGCAGCAGAAAAACCTCCACCTTGCCGCCAGTACCTTCCCGCCAGCCCAAAAGTCTGGCTGGCATTACCCTGGTATCATTGAATATCAAGGTATCTCCCGGCTCTAAATATTCCTTTAAATCATAAAAATGACGATGCTCGATGCTCTCTGTCACTGGATCAAGTACCATCAGCCGTGAAGCATTTCGAGGCTCTACCGGGGTCTGCGCTATAAGCTCCTCTGGCAAATCATAATCAAAATCTGTTAATTTCATTTTGTCTCCCAAACAAAATCAATCTTTTTTTGAAATTTCAACATCTGTATAATAATGGTGCAAAATCTCGTCGTATTTTTTCCCTGCATCAGCCATGGCCTTTGCTCCATATTGAGCCATGCCCAGCCCATGACCGAAGCCATGTCCGTCAAAGATTATCTCCACATTTCCGTTTTCCACATGAAGCTCTTTGTCTTTCATAGCAGCCGGTGGTGTATCTATAACGTCGGTTTTATTGCCCTTTACATTGCTATTTGGCTTTGTTGTGGGAACAGCCGCCGTTCTCCGTTGAGTACGAACAGTAAAATAACTGCTCTTCAATCCAAATATCTGTCTTACCTGCTGACTGGACAAGGTTATTGTCTGCCCAGTACCCTCAAACCTGACTCCGGCAATTCGACCGGAGCGCAAAGTTCCGCTGGCTCCACCATTGGGTGAAGCCAAAGCAATATTTTTCAACTGACCAATATTTTTCCCCGCTGAGCTAAGCAGCTTTTGCACCTGAGCAGCGGTAAACTTTACCGACCAGCTATGATATGGAGACTTGCTGTCATCATCCTTTACCGAACGAAGATATGGCAATTTATTACCCCACACGTCCTCTGAATTTTCTGTAACTCCACCGGAGGAAGCGTGATATGGCGCGTAAATCGGGACTCCCTGATAAGTCATTATCTGTCCCTTAGTAGCATCTACTGCCTCTGAGGCAGCAGTTACCTCACCGGAAAGGCCATCATATGCCTGACAATGCGTTGCATTACATAAATCATAGCCATCCCCCAGATGAACCTTTTGATTTTTGGTATAAATGGCATAGGTTCTGGCGGCTACAGCCTGAGCCTTAAGAGCCTCCTTGTTCCAGCTTGGGGACATTTCCGAAGGTAACACGCCCTTTATGTAGTCTTCAATAGAAATAAGATTAACGATTACCAGCTTGTCACCAATCACCTTGGCAACAATCTCCCCGCGATAATCTGTCCCATTATAACGGATTATCGTGCCGCTTTCTCGGGAAATTGGTACAAAAGCCAAAGAGGTCGATGAGCTCTTCTTGCCATTTACTGCAATAACATTATCACTCACTGTAAGAACAGCGGCAACATTGCTTCTAAAATCGCCATAATCCCGTTTATTGGCCTCACCCAATATATGCATACCAGTTACCGAGCTGATGGTGGCCTGCACCACACCGCCGGCCAACCCAACCCGAATAAAATCATCGTTTTTTTGTGGCTTTTTCCAGGTGGCACGCTCCTCAGTGGCGTTATCCTGCTTGTTATCATTTTTATTATTATGCTCCGACGGCTTTTGCCAGGTAGTTGGAGTCTGTGGCTTTTTCCCAATTCCCGGACGCAAAACCGAGGCCTCAGAGCTACCAGCCCCTAGAAGAAATACCCCCAAAAATACCACCAATATTCCTATAGTAAGCTTTTTTGTCAGCCCAACACTTATCACCAAAAAACACCTCTGTTCCAATATTCTATTCTGAACAAAATTTAATTCTTCTAGCTTCCCGAAAGAACCGCCATACGTTTTCGTTCCTTTGCCGCCTTTTTCCGCTGTTTACGGATAGCTTTGCTGTATCGCTCTTCCTCACTGAAAATACAACCACAATAAGGCTGACGGTAAAGCCCCAGCTCCAGGCTTATATCAATTCCCTCCTGCCAGCCTGGGCGAAAATCCTCATAATAAAATCTTATACCATATAATTCTGAAAAATGCCGGGCGGTTTCCTTCATCATCTCATGCTGCTGATAAATACTGTAAAAAAGCGTTGAGGAAAATGCATCGAAGCCATTCTCCGCCGCAAATCTGGCTGTCTGCTCCAGCCGCCAGGTATAACACATACGGCATCGACCATTTTCTGTTTCTTCAGCAGTCAGGGCCTTTTTCAGAAAATCCCTCAGCATATAATTTTCATCGGTAATAATCCTCATATCCACCTTTTGAACAAATTCCTTGGCAGTTTTCAGCCGCATATCCCATTCCTTATATGGGTGGATGTTGGGATTAAAGAAATATCCCGTAGGCTCTATTCCATCAGCTCTGAGCTTTTTTACCGGATAACAGGAGCATGGCCCACAGCACATGTGTAGCAGTAAATTCATCATTAATTCTCCGGGTATGGAATGCCCATATGCTCATAGCCTGCCCTGGTTACTGTACGACCTCTTGGGGTACGGTTTATAAAGCCCAGCTGCAACAGGTATGGCTCATAGACATCCTCAATTGTATCATTTTCTTCACTGATAGCGGCCGCCAAGGTATCAATTCCAACGGGACCACCAGTAAATTTATTTATCATAGTTGAAAGGATAGACCTGTCGGTGCGGTCAAGCCCCATTCTGTCTACCTCCAAACGAAGCAAGGCATCATCTGCAATACGGTCAGTTATTACTCCATCACCAATTATCTGAGCAAAATCCCGAACCCGCTTTAAAAGACGATTGGCTATACGAGGAGTTCCCCGTGAACGACGGGCGATTTCCATTGCCCCTTTATCTTCAATCTTAATATCAAGTATATCAGCCGCCCGCTTTATAACCAACACCAATTCCTCTGGCTTATAATATTCCAGCCGGGAAATAACACCAAACCTGTCACGCAAAGGAGCAGCCAGGGCCCCAGCCCTGGTAGTGGCTCCAATGAGGGTAAATGGTGCAATATCCAACCGAATTGACCGGGCACTTGGCCCCTTGCCAATGACTATATCCAGAGCATAATCCTCCATTGCCGAGTACAACACCTCTTCCACGTTGCGTGAAAGCCGATGTATTTCATCAATAAACAGCACATCCCTGTCACTTAAGTTGGTCAAAAGTGCCGCTAAATCCCCCGAATGATTTATGGCAGGGCCTGATGTAATCCGAAAATTAACCCCCAGCTCATTGGCGATTATTCCAGCCATAGTAGTTTTTCCCAATCCCGGTGGTCCGCACAGAAGCACATGATCCAGGGCCTCATTTCGGTTCATGGCCGCCTGAATAAAAATACGAAGATTCTCCTTCGCCTTATCCTGACCAATATATTCCCTAAGGTGACGAGGGCGCAGGCTGTACTGCCAATCATCGCCAGTTTGCTCACTGGTGGTGACAATCCGTTCTTCATCAAAAACTATGCTATCCACCACCTATCACCTCCTGGACAGCTCTCTTAAGGCCATTTTTATCACCCTTTGCACATCAGCTTCCTGGTCAAGGCTGCCGAAGGAGCTAAATACCTCCGATACCTCTCCCTGGCTATAGCCAAGAGCCATCAGCGCCGCCATAGCCTCACTATATATATCATCACCAATCTCACCAGCTACAATTCCAGTCCCAGTCTCAGCAAATTCACCGTCATCACTGAAATGCAGCTTATCCTTTAGCTCTAAAATCATCCGTTCAGCAGATTTTTTACCAATTCCCGGCAATGCAGTCAGGGCCTTGACGTTTTTGTTTTGTACAGCCTGACTCAATGCCTCCGGCGTGATAGCGCCAATAATCCCCATGGCAACCTTAGGACCAATGCCGCTTACTGTTATCAAAAGCTGAAACAGCTCATATTCTGCCTGCGACAAAAAGCCATATAGCAGCATAGCATCCTCCCGTACACTCAGGTAGGTGTACAGCATTGCTTCCTGCCCATTTTTTAATTGACTGCGGGTATTACCCGATACAAACACCCGATAACCAACGCCGCCCACATCCAACAGGCAATAATCCATGGCAATATATTCCACTTTACCTCTTAAAAAACCAATCATCTTAATTTATTCGCTCCACATAAGGTTATTTCTCAACCTTCCCCCACAATAATACGCATTCAGCTTACTTTATCTGCCAAAGCCTGTCGCAGTGCTTTGGCCATAAGTCCCGTGTCCAGTTTAATACCGGTCCACAGCCGAAAGGACTCTGCCCCCTGCCCGACCAGCATTGCCTCACCGTTAAGGATTTGACATCCATGCTCCCTGGCAGTTTTTAAAAAAAGTGTTTCCGCCGGAGTATAAATAATATCATAAGCCAAAATCCCCCTGGGAACCTTGTCCCAATTCACTGGAGGCATGGCAGCTACATGAGGATACATACCTAAGGGGGTGGCATTAACCAGCAATTGAGCCTTCACCAGGGCTTCATCGAACTCAGGTGTTGACCAATCCAACAACACTATCTTAATGTATTTACTAAAATATTCCACCAATGGACGAGCCTTGGACACATTTCTTACCCCAATAGTAAGGCCTGCTACCTTCTCCTGAATAAGCCCCCATATGACAGCCCTGGCCGCACCACCGGCCCCAAGTAAAACAGCCTGCTTATTCCTTGGGGAAAATCCTATTTGCTTCATTCCACCAATAAAGCCCTTTACATCGGTATTGTAGCCGGTCAGCACTCCATTATTGTTGACAATAGTGTTTACTGCACCTAAAATTTCCGCATCCTTATCAATATAATCAAGGTATTTCATGACAGCTTCCTTGTGAGGAATAGTAACATTAATGCCACAAATCCCCATGGCCTTCATACCAGCTACAGCATCCCCAAGGCTTTCCTCCAGCACAGGAAATGCTGTATAAACATAGTCCACCCCGGCAGCTCCTATGCCGGCATTCTGAAATACCGGAGACATGGAATGATCTACTGGATTTCCAATCACTGCCAACACCTTAGTTTTGCCTGTAATCATATGCAAAGCTCCCACTATATAAATCTCATTTCACTACAGTTGAATTAATTTTCATCTAATCACACAGTTTACATTATACCATTCATGGCAAATAACCTCTAGTATTACTATAAAATCTTAGCGAGTACAAGCCAAAGGCGCAGTACAAGGTTAGATTTTATGTAAGGGCGTGTGGACACTGTTGAGTGTCCAGTAAGTTTACTATAAAATCTTAGCGAGTACAAGCCGAAGGCGCAGTACAAGGTTAGATTTTATGTAAGGGCGTGTGGACACTGTTTAGTGTCCTGTAAGTTTACTATAAAATATTAGCGAGTACAAGCCAAAGGCGCAGTACAAGGTTAGATTTCATAAACAAAAAAGAAAAACCACTTCAAGGAAATACATGAAGCGGTTTTTCTACCATTGGATAATATCCGTCTATCTAATTATCATAGATACTCATTTACACCATTTGGCTTCAGAATTATGGTATTTACAGTACGTACATTAACACCATACCAGTCCTCAGAAGCTCCATTAGCATAATGCACCTTGAAATCCCAAGTGTCTGCCATAGCCCAACTGTCAAAATCCAGGGTAACGGTTGTACCAGCCGGCCAGGTACTATTCCCTAATACGTCCTCATACCAGCTTCCACTGGATGATGGTGAACAATTCATCACAATAATATCTGCCCCAGTGTTATTAACAAGTGAAAGGGCCTTGGCATCAGCCGACGGTGAGCTAATCACTGCCATCCCCAACACAAGAGCAAATACCATCAATAACTTACGAAAATCAATCAATCTCATAGAAAAACCTCCTCACTCTCTACTCTACAGCACTAAACTTACCCTATAACTTAAACTTCCCGCATATTAACATCAAGCCTTTGGTACTTGCCACCAACCAAACATGCCGACACACAAGCACTCCGTGTCATCCATTCACCTGGCATAAAATACACAGTACACATGTGGGAACTTTGAGTTCAACAACCTTCTCATTTACCTATCTAAAATTATATAACATTTTGCTCCATCTCTGCAAGACAAATATGTTTATGACACCAGTGTCGCTTTTCTAAGCTCCTGAACGCTTATGCAAAAAACAGATGCTTTTTGGGTTATCAAGGACCATTTTCCGCTTATATCAGTATTTTCAAGGCATTTACCTCATTCTGCTATAAAAACTGAATAATCTTTCAAACACGAAAATAAAGCACCTAGCCGAATTAACTGCTAAGTGCCATATGTAACCAATATAATTTAATTTTCAGCTTGAATGATATACTGATTTTCTTCATCAGCCTCGTCAACC
>JAFVER010000013.1 GCA_017475925.1 Anaerovibrio sp.
AATTCTCCAACAGGGCCATAATTCATTTTCCTATACAAACGCACAACAGCAGTCCGGCTATAATCCAGGCTGCTGTTTTCTCTTACTTGGCTCTATTCAGTTTGGCTTGCTCCTCTTTCTCGAACTGTTCTAAGGATACTCTGGCAGTCTCTAATGAGCTCTCCTACTCTATCATTTCCTTCCTTAAGCTGTAGATTTGATTTTGTAGCTTCTCGGACTCCTGCTCTGCCAGACTCAATTTCTCCTCGGACTCCTGCAGCTGTATCTGCTGCTGACTCAACATCTCGGATTGTTTGTCGTTCAAGTCGGATAGCTCCATCAAGTTGTTCTCTAACTGTGTCAGCTCGACTAAGTAATCTGGTACGTTGCTTCCGAGGCAAAGGACAACTGTGGCACCGACAATAATACCAATAACAACAACCACCAATATCTTTTTAACATTCATAAGCGCTCCATATAGTCCGTTACACCACGAGCAATGGCTCTTGCATATCCATCCTGCTCATTTTTAAGGAGCTTCTCATCATCCTCATTTGAAATAAACGCAATCTCCACTAATACCACAGGCATATATGTGTTGGTGAGAACATAGAGTCCGTTCTTACCCGGATTTGCTCCCCTCCGCCACGTACTGATACATATTAAGGGGAAGACTTGCTACTGCCTCAGAAAGAATTCTGACACAGGCATATACTGCAGTAACCTGTATTGATGTTCTTTCATTGACATTTCTCCCGGCGGCAGTGGCACCAAATAAAAAAGGCCAATGGACTGAAAGATAATCCTTTGGCTTATCCCTGGAACGGAACAGTTTAGAAAATAGATTCATAGGCTGATGCCTCCTTTTTTGACATTAATTACACTACTTGACAATATGGTAAAAACACCATATTATTTAATTGAGGTGAAAAGATGTCTACAGAGAAATATGATGTACAGTTATACGAAAAAGCCAATGGGGATTGTCCCATACAGGATTTTCTTGATTCCCTTGATGATAAAATGGCTGCAAAAATGTATGGAATGATTGAACTTTTAGAAGAAAACGGTCCTGCATTAAGAAAACCATATAGCGAACATCTGCAAGATGGTATTTTCGAGCTTAGGGCCAAATTTTCCAGCAACATAACACGTGTACTCTATTTCTTCTATGTTGATAAAAGAATAATATTAACAAACGGATTTTTGAAGAAAACTCAAAAAACACCAAAAAAGAATTACTCACAGCTATAAAATATAGAAAAGATTTCTACGATAGGGAGGACTGAATCATGCGCTCTTTCAGAGATTCACTAAACAAGAGATTAGAAAATGATAATTTCAGAAAAGAATATGAAAATATCCAGCCTGAAATGAATATTATCAGGGCTATAATTGCTGCTCGAAAAGACCAAAACTTAACTCAGGCTGATTTGGCAACACGCACGGGAATTAATCAGGCTGATATAAGCAAACTTGAAAATGGGAGCAAAAATCCATCCCTGAAAATGCTCAAGCGCTTAGCCGAAGGACTTAATATGGATTTAAAAATCGAGTTTGTTCCTAAAACAGCTTCATCATGATGATCATCTAAAATCAATAACAGCCCACGCTTCATCATACACGCTTTCTCCATTATCCAATCCACAGCGGATTGCGACGGCATAGCCTAGTCCTTTAGGGCTCGGTCAAGGACCATTATCGTGGCCACAACACCGTCAATCTTCTCTGTGGATTTTTCTTTGTCCGGCTTTATGGTCTCGGCTGGGTCACATTGCCACAGCTTCTTTTATTAAGCTATTCATGTAGTATTCTCATTCATTTGTCATTTCCTTTTCTTCTCTCTCCTCTCCTTCATGGGAGTCCACTGTAAAATACATCTCCAGTCCTGAAATTGCATCGGATATCCCATCTTGATACTGGAAACGGTACAAGCTGAGACCAGGAATTCCAACGATCGACAAGGGCGAATTATCGGAACCTATCTGCCAAGGCATCACATTTATGGATTCCAGATAGCGCATAATGGTATCTGACTGGTACGCCGAAGCAGGAATAAAGCGGAAGTTATGATAAGCCCTGCCGCCAACCTCAATAATCGCATCCTGTTGCAAGAGTTTATTCTGCGGCTCTGTGCTCATGGTTGCCTGCGAGACTATTTCCAGATTTCCCAAATTGCCCATAGCCACTTTTTTAGCCGCCAAAGCATCCAGTGTCTTGTCTGCGTAAATCTCAGCGCCATTCCGGGCGATAATGGAATAGCCCAGCATGGTCATCTCTCCAGCATCCAGACGTGAATTGTCAATGATGACTTCATTATCCGGTTGGAAGGCATAGCTCAATGGCGATTCAGTCTTAACGCTATAGGCAGCGAAGAATAGTTTTCCGTCCTTCCCGGCATTGATAGAACTGTCGCGCATATCAATGAGCTTGCCTTCAAAGCTGACATCCGTGGACTTATCCATGGACATATCCTGCATGGTAATAGCTTTTCCTGCCTGGAAACCGACCTTATCTCCCGCCACAATCTCATGCCGCAATGTAAGATTTCCTCCATTTGCAATCGCAGGATTTATTACATTGATGCTTGCCTTGTCTATTACCAAATCATTATCAGCCTTAACAGAACGAGCCGTAAGCAAAGTGTCCTCTACGCCATCACCAATTACCGCAATATTTGCTTGCAATAGCAAATCATTATTCCCTGCGTCTACATTGCCAAGAATGTTAATGCTGCCACTGTCCGTATTAGCGGTTAAGGTGGGAACATTAAGCTGTGCCTTATTGACCACCATATCCTCGCTGGCACTTATTGCACTGGCTGTCACACTGGTGTCATTCGTGCCATTCCCCACATGGACAATCGGTGCAGTAAGGTTAAAGCTGCCTGTACCGTTGCTGCCTGCACTTACTGCATTCCGGAAGTTAATGCTGCCGTCAGCAGTAATATCGCTAAGGTCAATCGTTGCCTTATTAAAGGTCAATTCAGCTTTGACAGCATCCGACAAGCCCATGGCTACAATAGCAGGTGCCGAAATACTGGTCTCTGCAACGCCATTACCCACTTTTACCACCGAGGCTTGCAGGTTGAGAACCTGCTCGGCAGAAATGGCATTCTGGAAATTAACTTCTTCGACTGCCTGGATATTAGACGCATTAACCGCAGCCTTGTTAAAGTTCAACCGCTCCGTAGAAGTTACCTTTGCAGCCGACAGACGGGCAAAATCCGTACCATTGCCTACATTGGTCACAGGTGCTTCCAAGGTCATGTTGGCAATAGAATCATCAACTGCTACATCGCCCTTGAAGTTTATTGCCGTCTTTGCTCCCAATTTGCCAACGGCCAGGCTGGAGGTGTCCACATTCAGTACCGCATCACCTGCGGAATTCCGGGCAACCATGCTGTTAGCTGTAATATTCGTGGCGTTATTCGTACCACCATTAACAATATTCACCACGGGAGCAGTTAACAGCAGGTTCTTGCCTGCAGCCGTAATCGGACCTACGAAATCTACAGACGATACGGCGCGGATATC
>JAFVER010000153.1 GCA_017475925.1 Anaerovibrio sp.
AAGCCGATTGGATAATGCGCCCTATGCGAAAGTGTCCTGTGAAACAAGACTTCGTCGAAGTTGAACAGTAGACACTCACCGCTATGGGCGCTTAACTCCCACCTAAGAGGATGGGAGCCTTAGCGCCCGTTAGTGTAGGGTGAAGATGGGCGAATGGAATTAATCAACACGCCCTAAGAAAGTGTATGCATTTTATGGCGAAATTTCATGAGACAATAAAAAAATGTCGGGAATGTGGTATAAGAAAATATCAGCATCCCCTTGTGGATAATGCACCTGTCGGCAACAAAATCATTATGTTTGTCGATTTTGTTGCGCCCTTTATTCCCAGTGAGCTTGTCAATGAAAATTCCGCTGCATTTCCTGTCAAAAAAATACTGGAGCCATTTGTTCAAAGCTGGCAGCGTAATGGACATGAATTTTATTATTCATATATGTGCAAATGCCTGCCTCTTTTGGATGGTGTCCAAAGAAAGCCCTTTAAATTTGAATTACAGGCCTGTTTTCCACATTTGCAGGACGAAATACGCACATTAAAGCCTCAGGCGGTCTTTCTCATGGGAAACAGTACATATTTAACATTTCTGTCATTTCTCAGAATCCCATTTCGCAAATGGAAGGGCTTTTATTTTGATATATATACCCACAATAAAACCCCGTATATTCCCATTACCCATCCCTCACTGATAGCCAAAAACAACATGCGAAATTACGCCCTGTATCTCGATGGATTAAACAACGTCCTAAACAGGTGTATAAACAACAAATAGGGGATGTCGCTTTTTATGATATTTCACAAAGCGACATCCCCTATTTGTTATTATAAGCCTCCAGCTTATACATATTATTTACTCAAACTTCGCACATAGATATATCGGTAAAATCAAGGTGCAATGCCTATAAGCAGACATTATTTTGCCTTGGTACTTAGTGAAATCGAGCTATGCGAAGATTGACCTTAGTTCCACTAGGCAAAATTTATGAGCGCAAGCATTCTGCGTTAGGCATTCACCTGGCAGAAATATATCAATTATGCATGTGCGAAGTTTGAGTTATTTATTTACCTTTATTTCATCAAGCTTCGTCCCATCCGGCAAAAAACAGCTAATTGTTATAGCCCTTCCATCTACCTCCATTGCTATATAGTTATCCGTTTCGGGCTGGGGAGCCACCACCAAATCCAGGGCATGGTCAGTCCAGAGATTGTCATACCGCACGTTACCTGCCACACCAGTCAGTATGTACAGTGGCCCTTTGGCGTTGTGCTCTCCCTGTACAATATGCCCCCGATTCCGATAAGTATGCAAATGAGCGGTAAAAACAATATCCACGCCATATTGTTCAAAAATTGGCATAAATATCAGCCCATCCTCAGAAAAGCCTTCCTTACGCTCCGGCATCCTTGAAATGCGGTATTGCAGTACATCCCTGTGCATGAGCACGATTTTCCACGGCTTATCTGTATTCTGCAAATCCTTATGTAGCCACTTTGTCTGTTCTTCAATCAGCCCTGTCTTAAAGTTCTTTATTTCCTCCTCCATGGTGTTTAGCACCACAAAATGAACCTGCCCATAATCGAAGGAGTAGTAATAACGGTCAAATTCTGTGCTGCCGTTGGTAGGCACCTGAAAATAATGGAGATAGGCCTCCGGCAGCCGTTCCTTCCAGTTGCGGTCATAGCACTCATGATTACCCATCACCGGTACAAAAACCAGCTTATCCATAATACCATGCAAGGCACCAAACCAGGCCCGCCATTGGCTGCTGTCCTCACCGTTATCCACCAAATCTCCCATATTGGTAAATATTTCCGCCTGTGGATAGGCTTTAATAGCAGCCTGAGCTACATTTTCCCAATCAGTATAATCACTGGACTGGGAATCAGGAAAAATAAGCATGGTAAATTTTTCCTTATCCCTATATGCAGTGTCAATGGCAAACCACTTGCTGATGTTATCTCCATCCTCAATGGCAAACTCGTACTCTGTATTCGGCTTTAAACCATCAATATTTGCTGAATATTGCTTTATCTCCGCCCCGTCGTCAGTGAAGAAATCCCTATTTACCGGTATAGATATTTCATTATCGGAGGAACCGGCACTTTTATGACGCAACCGGAGCTGTGGACTAGTCATAAGGGTATCAGACTGCCACATAACCGTTCTGGTGGTGTTATTATCTGCTGTGACCATCTGCCTGATATACTGTGTCTGCTTATCCTGCAGCAGGCTCCTGGCCTGATTTTTTATGTCACGACCGACGCTGGTATGTCTAAGGGCTGCAAAGCCGCCCCCCAGGGCAGCCAACGCCCCGAGACCAACTGCGCCCTTTATAAACCTACGCCGAGTTATTTTTTTATTTTCCTCCATAACTTCCCCCTAAGTACACTCATTGACCCTACACTAACAATGGTGCTAAGTCTCATAAATCAGCTTTTTCTATAAGTCTCATGTGACCCTATGCTAACGGTCGCTAAGGCTCCCACCCTCTTAGGGGGGAGATAAGCACCCGTAGGGCTCAGGATTTACTCGACTAAAACTGAATAAGTCTCGTTTGACTCTAAAAATGTAATTTGTTATAATTCAAGTAGAAAAATGCTATACACGGGAACAGTTAGCCCGAATCAATGTTCGAGATAACCGCTCAGTTTGTCGGCTGGGGCGGTTATTTCTGTTTATTAAAGTCTTTTCCTATCATATAGC
The DNA here is from genome assembly GCA_017475925.1 of Anaerovibrio sp. GTDB lineage: Bacteria > Bacillota > Negativicutes > Selenomonadales > Selenomonadaceae > Anaerovibrio. The sequence continues at coordinate 2,703 of JAFVER010000153.1, forward strand.
CAAAGCTAAAGATAGCAACTGTGTAGCCGATTATGGCCAGCAGTGACTCAATTGTCATGTAGACATCCCTCCCAATACATATTTCCCATAGGGATTTCTATGTTATCGGAGGGTCACAGTCCCTCCGCAGAGGGCTAACCGCTTCCCGTGTAATAGCGTCTTAGTATAACATAAAAACAAGGAAATTGTCATCTTTTGATGACAATTTCCTTGTTTTTTTTATATAAACCTTATAAATTTAACCTTCCCGACCTTTTCTATAGGACTCTGCCAAAAGCTGGATAGGATGATATACCACCTGCGGCATATGGTTATGCACTATACCATCGGTGATATGCATACGACAGCTTGGACAGCTGGCACATACATAATCAGCGTTAGTGGCTTTAATATTTTCACACTTCCGGTCATTTATCTCCCGAGACAATTCATAATGGGAGAAACAGAAGGATCCACCGGAGCCACAGCAACGGTCATGCTCCTTCATTTCCACAAAATTCAGCCCTGGAATGGACTTCAAAATTTCCCGTGGTTCCTCGGTAACCTTGATACCCCTTATCATATGACATGGATCGTGCATGGTAACAGTTTTGTCAATGGCACCAAGCGTGTCGGTGCGATAGCCGGTTTCCACCAGATATTGGCTGATTTCCCGAACCTTTTCGGCAATTTTTTTGGCTCTTTCCTGCCACTCCGGTTCACCCTCCAGCCATTTTGGATATTCCTTCAGAGCCTCTACACATGAGCCACAGGCGCCAACGATATAGTCACAATCCACCTTTTCAAAGACCTCGATGTTGTGCTTGGCCATTTCGTTAGCCAGCTCAAAGGCCCCTGATACATGGACAGGTGTCCCGCAGCAGTGCTGGGCTCCCGGTAAAATCACCTCATTGCCATTTTCCTTTAGAACCTCAATAACCGCCTTGCCCATATCCGTGTACATGAAGTTAATGGTACAGCCAGTGAAAAATGCCACCTTATGCTTAGGATTATCCACCTTAATGACTGGTGGATATTCTCCCCGAAGAGGGGTAGACGCCAATGGAGCAGTTGCCCTTGATGGATCCATACCAGGCACCGGCAGTCTGGAAAGCACTGCATTTTTATCTGGAATATCCTTAAAGGTAAGCCAGCCAAACATACCACCCATCCGAAGCACCGCATTAAACAATGGACGGTTACTTAAAAGACTAAACACGGTTTTCTTTATTGGGTGCAGGCCTCTGGCCTTAATAGCCGCATGACGGCCCCGTAAAATAAGCTCATCGGCCTTGACACCGCATGGGCAGTTAGCTGAACAGGTCTTACAGGTAAGACACTGTGCCATCATGGAATCAAATTCCTTGGTTATTGCCAGCTTACCACTTAAAATCGCCTGCATAAGGGAAATTTTCCCACGAGCTACGGAAAATTCCTTTCGGGTCTCCCGATAAATCGGACATCCCGCCTGACAATTACCACATTTCATGCAGTTTGCCAAAGCATCATCTATATCCTTTAACAGCTCCTTGTCATGTTCATTCATGGCCGCTGCCGTCAGCTGATTGTTTGCCATAGTCAACACTCTCCTATCAGCTTACCAGGATTCAAAATCAGATTTGGATCCAATGCCCGCTTGATTGCCTTCATGGCTTCCATCCCTGCCTTACCGTGCTGCAGCTCCATCCATGGCAGCTTACCAAGGCCAATACCATGCTCACCGGAAAGCGTTCCTCCCAGCTCCACTGCGCCACGGAAAATTACATCCATAGCCTGATGAACCCGTTTCATCTCTTCCTCATCACGAATGTCACATACTATGGTTGGGTGCATGTTTCCATCGCCGGCATGGCCAAAGGTACCAATAGTAACATTGTAGTCCTTGGCCGCTTTGGTAACAATCTTCAAAAAATCAGTCAGCTTGCTTCTAGGTACAGTAGCATCCTCCACAAAGGTAGTAGGACGAAGCTTCGCCAAGCACGGCAGAGCCATGCGCCGAGCTGTCCAAAGCTGCTCCTTGTGCTCAGGAGATTTTGCCAGGGTAACCTCACTGGCGTTATTGCGCTTTAATACTTCAAGAACCTTTTCCTTTTCATCGGCCACAATAACCGGATGCCCATCAACCTCCAACAAAAGAATAGCTGCTGCATCAACAGGAAGTCCTACATGCATAAAATCCTCCACCGTGCGGATGGAAGCATTGTCCAGTATTTCCATGGTTGCCGGGATAATTTTTGCAGCAATAATGTCTGATACTGCATTACCGGCATCCTCCAGGGTGTTAAATACCGCAACCATACTGGCCGAGGCCTCTGGCTTTGGCACCAGCTTTAAATACGCCTTGGTAATAACTCCCAGGGTTCCCTCAGAGCCAGTAAACAGCTTGGTCATATCATAGCCGGAAACATCCTTTACATTTTTACCACCAGTGTGAATAATATCACCATTGGCCAGCACAACCTCCAAGCCCTGTACATAGTTTTTGGTTATGCCGTATTTAAGCCCCCGCAAGCCACCAGAGTTTTCACATATGGTGCCCCCCAGGCTGGCTGTTTTTACCGTGCCAGGGTCAGGTGGATATATCAGTCCGTGGGGTGCTACATAGTCATTAATATCCTGAACCACAACCCCTACTTCCACCTCAGCAATAAGGTTTTCCAAATCCAAATCAAGGATTTTGTTAAAGCGCAACATCAACAGCACAATCCCGCCCTTTAAGGGAGCTGTACCTGCCGAAAGGTTGGTGCCTGATCCCCTTGGGTAAACCGGCACCTTATGCTCATTGGCAAATTTTAAAATTGCAGAAACCTCCTGAACATTTCCCGGAGATACAACCACATCCGGCATGTAGGTATGTCCCGGTGTTGCATCATAGGAATATGCATATAGTGCCTCGTCTGAATGAAGAACATTATCCTCCCCGACAAGCTTCTTCATTTCGGCAATTAATTGTTCTTTTTCCATATTTACTCCCCTCTTACACACATAATAACCGAAAATCCTCTCCTTACACACTTCGACACGCCAACTAATAATCCTCCTGAAATCCGAAAAACATAAAAAACCTCATCCCCCTCCTTCGGAGGGACCTTCTCCACAGGAGAAGGCTTTTCCCTTTACTTACCTCATCATAAGCCTTCTTCTGCGGCACGTAACCAGTATCTTTAGAGATGTAAGTATCTTTTTACTGCATCATAAGCCTTCCCCTCTGGGGAAGGTGCCGAGCCACGCGAGGCGGATGAGGTGCTACTCCTTTGTTTTCATTTCTTTTCAACATAAAATGAGACTCATTCAGTAGGGCTTTAAGCTCCCACTGAATAAGTCTCATTTTACCCTATACTAACGGGCGCTAAGGCTCCCATCCTCTTAGGTGGGAGTTAAGCGCCCATAGCTGTGAGTGTCTACTGTTCAACTTCAACAAAGTCTTGTTTCACAGGACACTTTCGCATAGGGCGCATTATCCAATCGGCTTTGCCTCTTGGATGCTTCCGTAAAGCTTAGGATTTATTCGACTATGATTCAGTGGGAGTTAAAAGCTCCCACTGAATAAGTCTCATTTTACTATAAGTATTATTTTACATAGTGAACTCTGCCCTCTTCATACCTGTCCTGCTGCGGATTTCGTTTAGCAGGGTACCCAAAGGGCACTATGGTAAAGGCTTCCAGCTCCACTGGCAAATCCAGTATACGGGCGATTTTTTCCATGCGATCAGCAAAAGGAGCAATCCCCAACATTACGCCTCCCAAGCCCTGTGCCTCAATCTCCAGCAAAACGTTTTCCGTAGCAATTGCCATATCTACATTAATAAGCTCAGGCACCGGCAAATTTTCCCTGCGGTTACATAGCACCAAAGCCACCGGTGCTTTATCAACCATTCCGGCATATGGACTAACCTTGGACAATTCCTGAAGAGCCTTTTTATCTGTAACCACATAAAACTCCCATGGCCGCTGATTCATAGCCGAAGGAGCTGCCATGGCTGCCCGCAAAATCTTATCGATTTTTTCAGGCTCCACCGCTTTTTCTTCGTAACTCCTGACACTGGTACGGGTAAAAATTGCATCCATTAAAACTTCCTCCAATCAAACCTGCAAACATCCACAACCATCAAGGGACAAGATGCCAAATCCAGCCCTTGTCCCTAAATTATTTTCATTAATTTTCTATGCCCTTGGCCAAAATCTTACGCTGTACATCAAAAAGATACCTTACAAGCTTGTTCTGCACAGGCCGCTCAATATCCAGGAACTCGACACCAATGTGATACACCTTTTCACCATCCACATCAATCTCAATACAATGTACCACACGGGTCATAGCCTTAAAGAAGCCCACCTCAGGAACATTGTCCATACCAACGGACACCTTGCTGCCGACTGGCAAAGGTCTGTCCAGAGAAAAGCACAGGCCACCACCACTTACATCCACTGTAGCAACCTTCTCAGTCTCTCCCAACGCCCCTTCCTCATCTACCGGCCTTATAAGGACATCTCTGGAAAACTTTATACGAACAAAATCCCTGTACTGGACCTTTTCCACCTCTACAGGCTTTGTAATATTCCATAAAGGAATATTATCAACACTCCTGCTTTTGAACGTGGAATTAAACCAATAGTAATATTTTCCATCAAAAGCCTTGCATCTTATATCAGTTCCACCGGAAACCACCAGCGGAACTCCCCGCGGGTCAGTTGGCATTGCCAAAATAATGGATTTATCCTGTATATCCTCAATCCTGCTGAAATAAGACCTGGTATCATCAAACACCATAATCTCAGCCTTCTGCCCAACCCTTAAAACCTTGTCTGTTTGAATGAACGTTTTTATTTGCATAGCAGTACTCTCTTAAATAATAATATATGCTCCAATAAAGGCTAAATTCGCCATTACTTCTTAAATCTCCTGCTTTAAAGCAAATTTTCTTGGATTTGATGTACAGATTATGCACAATGCAGAATTCAAAATCAATACGTACAGAACTGAGAAGAAACCCATGCTACAGCACCATTTGCCCGCTTCACCTTTATCCAATTTGGTCTTATTTCCAATATATCCACGCTTTCACCCTTATTGAAATAGCCTATTACATTGCTTTTTAGATTTGGTTCATCCCTCATTCTTACCTCAGTAGCAGTTATTGTCCCACTGTTATGTGGTACACTCTTATCGTTAATAATCGTAGACTTATCATCATAATCAGGAGGTAATGCGTCAATTTCCTCCTGCTGAATATCAAAGGATGGACTATCGCTAAATACACCAGACCTGCTGGCAGATACAATACAAAAAATGCCTACTGCCATAACCACCACAACCAACAGCCAAATTATTACATTAGTGTTATCGCTGCCTTTATTCTGGCTTTTTGCCCTTACCGGTCCAATACTGGAATATAATGCCTGATTATAAGGCTGTACCTCATTTTGATTGCATCCACACCGTGGGCAAAAGTTCGTATTATCATTTATTGGTGTGCCACACTTTTTACAAAATTTCCCCATATCATACTCCACTAAATCATTGAAATTATTTTTACCTCATCCGCCCTTTGGGCACCTTCCCCAAAGGGGAAGGCAGATAAAATGAAAACTTATTCAGGTGGAGTTTTAAACTCCATCTGAATTTAGTTGAATTTACCCATTGCTTTACAGGTGCTTAACGCCCGCCTTAGAGGATGGAGTCTTAGCACCCGTTAACATCGGATAAAGTCGCTCATAATTTTCTGACACCGTTGCTGTCCACTATAGCATATACCAGCTTTGACGGCTCAGGCTTTTGCTGGCTGTAGCTTAATGCCCCATAATACCGTTCTATTGCCGGGGACAGCAGGTCTTCATTGGCAGTATAGAACACTGCCAGTATATCATCTTTATTTACCCTGTCGCCAGTTTTTTTACAAAGCCTTATGCCTGCCTTGGGGTCAATAACACTGTCCAAGGTCTCACGCCCAGCTCCCAGCATGGTGGATGCTACACCAATAGCTTCAGTATCCATATATGAAATATATCCCGTTCTGATGGCTTTGACCTCGTAGCACACAGCTGACCTGGTAAAATCATCAAGATTATCCAATACAGAAGCATCTCCCCCCTGCGCCTTGACCATTTCCCTAAATTTATTCATGGCCCTGCCATCCCTTATGGAATTTCGTACCATGTCTATGCATTCGGACATAGTACCCTTACCAGCCATCATTAAAAGGGTGGCCGACAGCTCTTCACATTCCTGGGTCAAATCCTCCGGGCCTCTACCATTCAGTACATCCACTACCTCCCGCACCTCAAGGGCATTTCCGATGTTTTGGCCCAACGGCGTGCTCATGTTGGTAACATAGGCCATGGTCCGTTTTCCATTATGCTCACCAATGGCCACCATTTTTTGCGCCAAGGCTATAGCATCGGTCTCACTCTTCATAAAGGCTCCACTGCCACATTTTACATCCAAAAGAATACAATCTGCTCCGGCAGCCAGCTTTTTACTCATAATAGACGAGGCAATAAGTGGAATACTCGGCACACTGCCGGTAACATCCCGCAAGGCATAAAGCTTTTTGTCAGCAGGAGCCAGGTTGCTGCTTTGGCCTATTACACTTACCCCGATTTCATTTACCTGCTTAAAAAAGGATTCCTTATCCAATACAGTACGATAACCTGGAATAGATTCCAGCTTGTCCACCGTACCGCCAGTATGCCCCAGACCCCGGCCACTCATTTTAGCTATTTTCACGCCACAAGCGGCTACAATAGGGGCTACTGCCATAGTTGTCTTATCACCGACCCCACCGGTGGAATGCTTGTCCACCTTTATACCCTGAATCTGTGACAAATCAATCATAACTCCAGAATGAGCCATGGCCAAAGTAAAATCCGCCAGCTCTCTATCTGCCATTCCCTGAAAATAAATTGCCATTAAGAGGGCTGAGGTCTGATAGTTCGGTATTGACCCATTCACGCAGCCGTCAATAAAATATTTGATTTCCTCTCTGTTGAGGCTGGCCCCATCCCGTTTTTTTCTTATTATGTCAACCATGCGAAAATGCATTCCATCTGGCATAAAATCAATTCCTCCCCATAGTCCACCATTTTATTGAACACTTAAAAATCATCCAAAAAATCCCACTCGGCCTCTAAAGTCATATCGCCATCAGTTACCTCGTAGGCTATGGCTATTATTTTACCTGGCTCACGGGGGTCCTTGATAACCGGCTCAATAACATCCCCTAACCGTCTGGTAAACAGTCCCTTACTGAGGTCAAGTTCTGTACCATCAGCCAGTCTCCAGCCCACATCGCCATTGGCAAAATCAAGCTTCACCGCACCCTCTGGAGCCAAAAACCGGATTTCGGCCAGACTATCCCCTTCACCATAGGGGCTCATGGCGAAATACCCCGTCTCGCCTCCCTGAAAGTTATAGCTGCCCATATAGCTGTTAGCTACTGCCGGGTCACTTTTTTGCTGGAACCGCTCTGCCTCCAAGGTTTTAATAACCCTGGCTGGATTACCCACTGCCACACTGTAGTCAGGAACATCCTTGGTTACCACAGAGCCAGCCCCCACTATAGCATACCTACCAACGGTAATACCGGGCAATATAGTGGCCCCAGCCCCGATCCAGGCCCCCTTTTTTATATGCACCGGCTTACAGGTCAGCAGCTGCCGTTCATAGGGATCATGGTTGTTGGACAGCACCGAAACATTACCGGCAATCTGCACATCATCCTCAATGGTAATACCTCCCCGGGACATTCCTAAAAAATTACTGTTGATGTATACATTTTTCCCAATAACCATATTGCTGGCACATACCAAAGAAATCGGTGCAACGATGTAGCTTCCCTCACCGAATCTATCACCAAAAATATCCCTTATTGCCTCCATATATTCATCTGTGTAAGGCATTGTGTGATTAAATCTAAACAGCTTTTTTGACAAATCAATAAATCCATCTATATCCTTCTTGGTACTTTTTCGCAAATCCACTACAAATTCTTCCATATCAAAATCTCCCAAACCAGCTTAAATAATTGTCCCTTACTCCCACTGAATTAGTATCATCACTTAAGCTTCCCATATTTAGCTACCGTTAAAAATCAGTTATATAATGTCTATTACCAGATATTAACCCCTTCTGTCACTCCGTGACATCTCCCCCAAGGGAGACAGGTTCATATTTTCTTATTGGCTATATGCCAGTCAATTCTTTCTCACTGACTCACCACAGGGAGGGGGTAAAATGATTTTTTTATTTATCTGACCGTTTCACCTTATCGCCGTAAATCGTCCTGAAGTCATTACGCATGGAAATTGTATACCAGCCGCGTTTTTCAGCCGTACTTCTCATATTTTCTGCCTTTTGGAGATTTCCAAGCTCCCGTTCCGTATCATCACAAAGCACACAAAAGGCTGCACTTGAATAAGGATTATCCTGTAGGGTATACTCAAACATTCCGCTGTCTCCCATGGAATTGCCAAAGGCCAGCACTGGCTTTTGACCAATCTGGTTCAAAATTGAAAATATTTTTCTGGTCTCGGCATTGTCAATAAGGTATTCACCAGAAATAACGATTTTTTCTTTATGACGGTCATAAAAGTGACCCTCTGGGTTATCCTTCCCCATGCCTGTAGAGGTATATACAAAATCCGTAGCCAGGATACGGTCCAGCGGAACAGGAATAACTCCCCCCACCAGCTCCCTGGTGGTAGCCGCCCCACAGGCCGAATCAATATACACCTTGAAGCCATTTTCCGTCAGGTAGGACATAACCTCCACCATTGGCAGATAAAAGGCCTCCCCACGCCGCAGGTTTGTAAGCCCCTGTTCCCTGGTCTGCATAAAGCTATGCACATAAGCCCGGTATTCCTCAGGTGTCATACCAGTATAGGCTTTTGTCAGATACCCAACCAGTATCTTTTTTTCTCCCTCAGACAGACCCTTTTTGTTCACGATTTTAGGCTGAATTTCTTTGGCAAAATCCGCCATCTGCTTATCAGGAGTATAGGATTTATCCTCCAGGGCCCGATGAAGGAACATGGTTTCCTGGAAGTAATATGGGGCAGTTTCACAATAGAAGGTGCCATCCATATCAAAAACCGCTATTCGGTCCGATGAAGGGATAAAATGCGGATTAGAAGGATTTGTTGCCTCTTCCACAAAATTTACTATTTTCTTTAATATGGGTGACTCAGGATTCCAATACCTAAAATCAGTGGCCTTTACTACCTTTATTGCTGCAATCTCCTCCCGGGAGGCAGCCTGACCATCCCCACCATAAAAACTAAATAATACCAAGGTCATAATTAATATTGGCCGCAGCACAGCATAAAAAACTTTCATATATTTTTCCCTCCTTTAGGGCGTGTAAAATGAGACTTATTCAGTGACAGCTTTATGTGATCAATGAATGTAGTAAAATGAGACTTATTCTGTGGGAGCTTTAAACTCCCACAGAATATTAGTCGAATAAATCCTAAGCGTTACAGTTGTTTTTTTGTTAGGGAAAAGAAAAATCTAGCAACTGTTAGCGCTGGGTTGATTGTCTTATTTCATCATAATTCAATGTAGCTTTTTTTACAAGAAAGAATAGTTACTTGATTGTGCGATATTTTATTTATTTTTGTAATCTTTTTTCTTCAAAAAATACTTTGCGCCTATACTTTGGTGCAAATACTATGTGATACTTGCAGTTCCATTTTGTATGTGCTAAGCTCTTTGCATACGTACTATCTTCTTGCATAGTATGTCCTCCTGATGTGTTAGTTAGTCGTAACTGGCAGGTCACGAAATAATACTAACACATCAGGGATGTATTGTCTTTGGACGCATAGCTAAAGCTTTCTGGAACCACGCGACTCTCGCGTGGTTTTCTTTATGCAAAAAGAAGGGTCATGCAAGCCAAATGCTCACATAACCCTTTGCAATATTTATTGCCAGTCATCATCGTAGCTATCGTCGTAGCTGTCGCTGCCGTAATCGTTATCACCCGTGTCCCACTCATCATCACAATAGGAAGCTTCCTCGTAGCCAATGGCATCACTATCGTAATCGCTATAATCAGAATCATTATCGTCCGCATAGATAACGGTGTCGTGGAAGTGCTCTACCGTATCCGTGTTCGTCGAGTTCGAGGCGGAGGCGTGAGATGATCCTCCAAATAGATGCATGAAGAAAGCACCAATAGCTGTTCCGGCGAAAAACTTCCAGATACCGCTTGACGTACTTTTTCGTCGAACAGCACCGTTATTCCGGATGGGAGCTCTGCCGTTAGCCGCCACGCACGGTCTTCCGCAATTGCCACAAAATCGGGGGTTGCCGTCCAGCCGTGCCCCACAATTTGTACAGTATTTTGCCATCCTCCTTCACCTGCTTTATCGTATAATCTACTCACTAATTCGTCAAAACTAAAAAATACTCCTGCATTGCATGAAAAAACGGGTGCATACTGTCAAACGATACGGTCTTTATGACAGGCGGCAATATCCGCAATGTCCTTGGCCCACTGCTCCCCATAACGACGGGTGCCACCCGCATAACATGACCAACGTACTGAACAACATCCACCCTGGATTTTCTGGCAGACAAAAAAGCACGGCATCCAAGACTGGCACATCCCCCTCTGAAATGCAACGCACATTAGGTATTATGCGGCAGTCCATTCCATCTCTGGGGGCCTTCAACCGGAACAAGCTTTCATCCCGCTGAGCCGCCCGCATACCACCATCAACATGGCGGAAGGAAATATTCACCATCTGCTCACGGATTTCATTACTCAAAGAGTTATAGTAAAATGAGACTTATTCAGTGGGAGCTTTTAACTTCCACTGAATAAGTCTCATTTTACAAAAGGAGCTGTCCTATTTGATGATTTTTTCATCAAGGGACAGCCCCGCAAACTAAGACCTAAAAATATTTTTTTATTTTACACCCAGGGTAATATTTTCCCCGTTGATATTCCATTCCTTGGTAAAGCCGTCAGTGGAGCCGTATGTAATGCCATTGCAGAGGACAATGCTCTTTACCATGTCCTCATTACGGGACAGTATATCAGTGAGCTTATCATTGCCTGCTGCAAATACGGTAATACGGTCTGTAACCTCAAAGCCATTCTCCTTACGCATGGTTTGGAGCTTAGAGATGATTTCACGGACGAAGCCTTCCTCCACAAGCTCCGGTGTCAGGGTGGTTTCCAGGGCAATGGTTACCTTGCCATAGTGCTGGGTTGCAAAGCCATCGGTCTGGGACATAATAATTTCAATATCCTCAGGAATAAGCTCCACCTCACCACTCTTTAAGGACAGCTTCAGCTTACCAGTCTTGTCCAGCTCTTCCTTGGCCCTGGCCCCATCAATAGTCAGCAATGCCGCCTTAACCTCACTGATCTGCTTGCCCACCTTTGGCCCAAGCACCTTAAATTGAGGCTTAAGGGTATAGGACAGATATTCCTCCATATCCTCCTTAAACTCCACATGCTTCACGTTCAGCTCGCCGGCAACGATTTCCTTGAAGAAATCCGCCAGCTCCCTGTCAGCCTTCACAAAGATATTGCCGATTGGCTGACGGTTCTTTATGTTGGCTGCATTACGGGCGGCCCGGCCAAGAACAACTACCTCCAGTACCAGTTCCATGTTCTTTTCCAGCTCAGCATCAATAAACGCCTCATTGGCTACCGGGAAGTCAGTGAGATGGACGGAAATCGGAGCCTTGTCATAAACACTGCAAACCAGGTTGCGATAAATGCTCTCGGTGATAAATGGCACCATCGGTGCAGCCAGCTTAATAACGGTTATCAGAGCAGTGTATAAAGTCATGTAAGCGTTTATTTTATCCTGGGTCATTTCCTTGGCCCAGAACCGCTCACGGCTGCGACGAACATACCAGTTGGACAGCTCGTCCACAAATTCCTGTAAAGCCTTGGCTGTCTCTGTTACCTTGTAATTGGCCAAATTGGTATCTACAGTCTTGATAAGGGTATTAAGGCGCGACAGTACCCACTTATCCATAACCGACAGCTTGTCATACTCCAGCCTATACCGGGTAGCATCAAAATTATCTATATTGGCATAGAGAACATAGAACGCATAGGTATTCCACAGCGTACCCATAAATTTACGCTGGCCCTCCTGCACCGCATCATCATGGAAGCGGTTCGGCAGCCAAGGGGCACTGTTTTCATAGAAATACCAACGGATAGCATCAGCACCATGCTTGTTGAGAGCATCCATGGGGTCAACAGCATTTCCCTTGGACTTACTCATCTTTTTGCCGTCTTTGTCCTGCACATGACCCAGGACAATTACATTCTGATATGAGGAATTGTCAAAGAGCAGGGTTGAAATTGCCAAAAGAGAATAAAACCAGCCACGAGTCTGATCCACCGCCTCGGAAATAAAGTCAGCCGGATACCGTTCCTCGAAAATTTCCTTGTTTTCAAACGGATAATGCCACTGAGCAAATGGCATGGACCCAGAATCAAACCAGCAGTCAATAACCTCCGGCACACGATGCATTTCCTTACCGCACTCCGGACACTTAATAGTAACATCATCAATATACGGACGATGAAGCTCTATATCCTCCGGGCAGTTACCAGACATGGATTTCAGTTCCTCAATGGAACCAACGGAATGCTGATAGCCACAGGAGCATTCCCAGATGTTCAGCGGAGTCCCCCAATACCGGTTACGGCTGATTCCCCAATCCTGTACATGCTCCAGCCACTCACCAAAACGACCAGTACCGATAGTATCCGGCATCCAGTTAATAGTTTTGTTATTGGCAATGAGCCTGTCCTTAACATCGGTCATCTTGATAAACCAGGACTCCCGGGCATAGTAAATAAGCGGGGTGTCACAGCGCCAGCAATGCGGATAGCTATGCTCAAATTTTGGCGCCTTAAACAGCTTACCGGAGGTCTTTAAATCCTCCAAAATCATTGGATCGGCTTTTTTCACAAACACCCCTGGCCATTTGGTTTCCTCGGTCATGTTTCCCTTGGCATCTACAAACTGGACAAAGTCCATATCATAATTACGGCATACCCGGGCATCATCTTCACCAAAGGCCGGTGCCGTATGAACAATACCTGTACCGTCAGAGGTGGTTACATAGTCGTCACACATTACATAGAAGCACTTTTTCTTGATTTTACCCAGAGCAAAGTCGTAGAGAGGCTCATATTCCCGATGCTCCAGTTCCTTTCCCTTGAACCGCTGAACCACCTCAACCTTAGCAGCCTCCTCTGGGTTGTCCTTGGACTTAACCCCGGAGAACACATTTTCCACCAGAGCCTCAGCCAAAATCAAATATTCGCCGTTACAGCTTACCTTTACATAATCCACCTCGGGATTTACTACCAAACCCAGATTAGACGGCAATGTCCAAGGGGTAGTGGTCCAGGCCAGGAAAGAGGTATTTTCCTCATCCTTTACCTTAAACCGCACCATGGCAGACCGTTCCTTTATATCCTTATAGCCCTGAGCAACCTCATGGGAGGATAGTGGCGTACCACAGCGCGGGCAATAAGGTACAACCTTATGTCCCTTGTAAAGCAGTCCCTTTTCCCAGATTACCTTTAAGGCCCACCATACGGACTCAATGTAATTGTTTTCATAGGTGATATACGGGTTGTCCATATCGGCCCAGAAGCCTACCACATCGGAGAATTCCTCCCACATGCCCTTGTACTTCCACACAGACTCCCGACATTCCTTGATAAATGGCTCGATTCCGTATTTTTCAATCTGCTCCTTGCCATCCAGCCCCAGCTTTTTTTCTACCTCCAGCTCAACTGGGAGGCCATGGGTATCCCAACCGGCCTTACGCAGAACCTTCTTGCCCTTCATGGACTGGTAGCGTGGCAGCATATCCTTGATAACACGGGTCAATACATGCCCGATATGCGGCTTACCATTGGCAGTCGGAGGACCGTCATAAAAAGTAAAGGTATCACAGCCTTCACGGATATCAATACACTTCCTGGCAATATCGTTTTCCTTCCAAAATTTCAGAACCTCTCGTTCCCGCTGAACGAAGTTCAGGTTTGTGTCAACCTTGTTGTACAAAATCGATTCCCTCCTGTATTTGCTGTACTGGCAGCCATCAAAATTAAAATACTCCCGTCCAAAATAGGACGGGAGCCTAAACGTAAAATAAAAGACTTCACCCAAAACAGGATGAAGCCCAGCCTCACTATACCACCTATTTCGTATACCAGCATATACTATCTCTGTAACGGGAGACCCCGGCTCAGCCTACTCTGCCACACCTTTACCGCATTTTGACCTGCTACTCCGAAGGGATTTTCATCTGTCACTACTCCTGCAGGACTCACACCACCCCCTGCTCGCTTTCATTTTCGTCAACAGACTACTCTCTTCATCATCGTCTTTAAATCTTAAACTGCTTGAGATTGTATCATATATTGTATTTTTCTGCAATAAAAATGTATTAAAAGGAGAACAGCGGCCTACAGCCCTTATTCATGATGAGCCCAAGCTGCTCATATACCAGCTGGTTCATGTGGCAGTCATTTAAAGCCCGATGGGCTCCCTGGGTGGAAATACCATAATACTCCGCCAACAGGGTAAGACTGTGTCGCTTTAACTGAGGCAGGTATTTTCTGGCCAACCTTAAGGTATCCACATAATTATTTCCCGGTACACCGCCATAAAACCTTTCACTATCCCGATAGATAAACTTCAGGTCAAAGCTATGGATATTATGCCCTACCAGCGTCATTCCCTCAGTAAAATCAATAAATTCCGCCAGGACCTTGTCAAAAGGCGGTGCGTCAGCCACCATATCATCC
>JAFVER010000154.1 GCA_017475925.1 Anaerovibrio sp.
GATAGCTGCCTATAAATCGGTAGAAATCGCCAGCCGTCTACGCAAAGCCGGGGCATCGGTGCACGTGATCATGACAGCCGGGGCACAGAATTTTGTTACGTCAATGACCTTTCGGGAAATCACCGGCAATCCGGTGGTAACAACCATGTGGGGTGAGATAACAAATCATCAGGTGGAGCATATTGCCCTGGCTGAATTGGCTGATTTGATGATTATAGCACCGGCTACGGCTAATTTTATCGCTAAAGCAGCTGCCGGTATGGCAGATGATATGCTGACCACAACAGTGCTTGCTGCCAGAGTGCCGATATTTTTTGCTCCGGCCATGAATTCTAATATGTACAATAATCAGCTTACTCAGGCTAATATAAAAAGGCTGGTGGAGCTTGGCTGGCGGTTTATTCCCCCTGCTTCAGGCCATTTGGCCTGTGGAACTGACGGCATTGGACGACTTCCGGAGCCAGCTGAAATACTGGACTTTGTTGAAAATGAGTTGTCCCATGAAGAGGATTTTATTGGAAAAAAGCTATTGGTAACGGCTGCTGGCACCTATGAGCCAATTGATCCAGTGCGGTACATTGGCAACCGCTCCAGCGGAAAAATGGGATATGCCATTGCTGAAGCAGCAAAAAAACGGGGAGCCGAGGTCACCTTGGTATCTGGACCTTCAGCACTTACAGCACCGGCCGGGGTGAAGCTTGTCAGGGTGGAAACCGCAGCGCAAATGCGCCAGGCTGTAATGGAGGTTTTCGATGAGGCTGATATTATTATCAAAGCGGCTGCCGTGGCAGATTATAGGGTTCGGGAGGTTGCCGACCAAAAAATAAAGAAAAATGATGATGAGCTGGTGTTGGTTCTGGAGAAAAATCCTGATATTTTGTTTGAATTAGGTCAAAAGAAAAAATCAGGTCAGATTTTAGTGGGCTTTGCAGCTGAAACCCAGCATTTACTGGAATATGCCAAAGCAAAGCTGGAAAAGAAAAATCTTGATATGATAGTGGCCAATGATGTATCCAGAAAGGATGCCGGCTTTAATGTTGATACCAATGCAGTTAAGCTGCTATACAGAGATGGTACAGTTCAGGAGCTTCCTGTCATGACCAAGTATAAGCTGGCTAATGAATTACTTAATATGGTGATTAAGCTTTAAAAATTATGGGGCTGTCGCATTTTGATGATTTTCATCAAGCGGCAGCCCTGTTATTTTTGTATCGGGATAAAGGGAAGGCTAGAGGCAGACAAGGCAAAGGGCACGGAGAAGCTTGATGGGATATTGCCCTCATCATGGCTCCTAATGCTGTCATCAGCGAACTAAAGCTGTCTTTCTGTGTGTGGCAAATTGCTACGGCTCTTGGATTAGCGGTTAATATGGTCAATGATGCTTTTATTCATTACCATAATTTCAAGAACGCCGGGATGACCTATCATGATTTCGGCGAAGGTCTTTGGGACTGTGTGGTCGGGCAAGTTACTATGCACAGGAGCAGGGAGATGATGGTTACTTTCAGTGATGGAAGTAAATACAGGCTTATTGGGGCTATAATACAGGGCTTCAGCTTTGCGACAATTTTATTTTGTTTAGAAGGAGTGGGGGACACAGGTGGAGAATATAGAGAGGCAAACCAGACAAGTGGGGAATCGTATTTAAGATGGGGGATGTAATAATGACAATTTGTTATTTTACCGCAAGTGGAAACTGCCTATATGTTGCCCGACGCCTTGGGGGCACTTTGCTGTCTATCCCGCAGCTTATGCGGCAAAAAGACATCGAAATCACTGATGATGCCGTGGGTATTGTTTGTCCTGTCTATGCGGTGGAAATGCCTATGATGGTACGGGAGTTCATCACACGGGCCAAAATCACCACGGAGTATTTCTTCTTTGTATATACTTATGGAATGGGGTATGCAGAGGCATTTTCTCATGCCAAGGTAGCGGCTGATGCTGCCGATCTTGATTTAAAATACGTCAATGCCATACAGATGGTGGATAATTACCTACCTATTTTTGATATGCAAGAGCAGATGGACACCTTGCCGGAAAAGGACGTGGAGGGGCAAATCACCCGGCTATGCAATGATATTTCCAGGCGCAAAACCATGACAATTGAGGTGATGGATGAAAACAGAGCTGTAATGGAAAAATACAAAAAAGAATTGGCTGAGCCAATTCTCCGCAAAGACACGGCACTTGGCTATGTGGTTAATGACAAATGCGTCCGTTGCGGAATATGCGCAAGGGTATGTCCTGCCAACAATATCGTGGTAACGGAAGCGGGAGTGCAGTTTTCTGACCGATGCGAGGTTTGTTATGCCTGTTTGCATAATTGCCCTCAAAATGCTATTCATCTAATCAAAGAGGCAAATACTGTTCGTTTTCGCAACGAACACATAACATTGGCAGATATTATCAAGGCGAATGAGTGAAGGAGGAAAGACAGCATGGATATGAAGGAAATAATCCGTACGAGAAAAAGTGTGCGAACCTTTGACGGCAAACCGCTTTCAGCCGAAGATAAGACTAAGCTTTTGAGCTACGTTGAAAGCATCGCCAATCCCTATAACATTCCCGTGAAGTTTGTTTGGCTTGATAAAAATAAGCATGGTTTATCCAGCCCGGTCATTGTGGGTGAAGATGCCTACATTGCGGCGAAAGTGCCAAAGGTCAGTCATGCGGAGGAAGCTTTTGGGTATTCCTTTGAAAAGATGGTGCTTTACGCATGGTCTATTGGTATTGGAACAACATGGATTGGCGGTACTTTAGACCGCAAGCTCTTTGAGAAAGCCGCCGATACTGCTGCGGATGAGTACATGATGATTGTGAGTCCTTTGGGATATCCTGCTGAGAAGCCGTCCGAAGTTGACAGAAGGTTAAGGGATAAGGTTCATGGAGACGAAAGGCTCCCTGCCTCGAAAATGTTCTTTGACGGGAATTTTCAAACGCCGTTGACCGACAGCGAAGCTTTGGCGATATTGGAAGCTGTTAGGTGGTATCCGTCGGCAGCCAATATGCAGCCCTGCCGCATCGTCAAGGATGGAAGCAAATATCATTTCTACGAGCAACACAAGGAAGGATATCGAAATGCTTATGCCTGGGATGTACAGAAAATCGATATGGGAATCGCTCTTTGCCATTTTATGAGTGTGACGAACGGAACCCTGATAACGGAAAGTCCGAATATCGTTGTCAATGAAGATACGGAGTATATCGCCACCGTAATGGTCAAGGATTAAGATTTATCGAAATAAAAATGAAGGACGGTGTATCGAAATGGCGAAAAAGGAATTAAAGCTTCGAGCCTTTGTTTCTCCTACAGAAACAGTGGTGGTATCGGCTTATGACAAAGATGGCAAAGCGGAAGCCTGCACTCTTGCTTTTTACATGGTGAGCAGCCATGTACCGCCCTGCGTTACCATTGCTATCAATGCGACGCTGAAGCGAAAAACCTTGAAGGCAATTCTTGAGCAGGATGCCTTCATTCTCGGTTTTCCCAGTGTCAGTCAGGTGAAGGAAGCCGATTATTTGGGGGTTGAGTCCGGCTACAATGCGGACAAACTCAAAAATATCGGGTTCCATACCAGCGAGGCAGAAAAAGTCCATGCACCAATAATTGATGAAATTCTATTGTCCTTGGAATGTCAGGTCGTTCATAAGGTCACTGTTGGCAGTCATATGCAGATAACCGGTGAGGTAAAGAAAATCGTTGCCGATGAATCCATACTGAACGAGCAGGGCAAGGTGGTGTTGGAGAAGCTAAATCCACTCATTTATGATGAGGAGCAATTCAGGTACCTTGAAGTGGGAAAGACTGTTTCTGAAGCGTTTAAGCCGGGAGCGGCGATGAAAAAGTCCTTCACCGTTGAATAAAAAGCTGTAACTCTTGTTTTTATACCATTACCTTAACAATTTTATTAATGTTATTATATTTACTTTTCTTATAATATTTGGTATATTATTTAATATAATTAATAATTAATAATTAAACAATGAGAGGAAGGTAAATGATGGCAAATTCACAAATCACATGTGAGGTAAAAGCACAAATGGGAGTTATTGGTGAGGACCGGCGAGGCTGGCGGAAGGAGTTAAATCTTGTTTCATGGAATCATCTCAATCCTCGTTATGATATTCGGGAGTGGGCCCCTGACCGCAGCCGAATGGGTAAGGGTGTCACCTTTACCAAGGATGAGATAGTAGTGCTTAGGGATTTATTGAATAAAATAAGTTTATAATTTTCAAACGTAGCTCATGTGTAATATTTTTACAACCACCTCCCCATGGGGAGGCAGGGAGGAATAAGTTACCGACATATAGCCTATGAGAAAAGACGAGCTTGTCTCTCTTGGGGGAGATGTCACGAAGTGACAGAAGAGTTAATGTCTGCTTATACTATGAGCTTAAATTTCATGTAATGGCGTGTGGACACTATTAAGTAAATGTCCAGTAAGTTTACCTGTCTCCCTTGGGGGAGATGTCACGAAGTGACAGAAGGGGTTAATGTCTGCTTTTAGGCATTACACCTTGCTTTCACCAATATATCTATGTGGGAAGTTTAAATATAATATATCTTCATTAAAAACAGGACTGTTGAAAAATGCGTCAGCATAATTACAACAGTCCTGTTTTTGTGGTATCATATAATGTAATTTGATTTTTGAGAGGATGTATAATTTGACTTCAAATACAAAATATTTAAAGATGCTGACCTATGGCTGTCAAATGAATTTCAGTGATGCTGAGCGTATAGAGGGGGAGCTGTCTAAGCTGGGCTATGTTTCCACTGAAGATATGGCAAAGGCTGATCTGATTATGATAAATACCTGTTGTGTCCGGGAAACGGCAGAGGACAAGGTTTATGGTAAAATCGGTGAAATAAAAGCATTAAAGCGGGAAAAGCCTGACCTTATCCTGGGTATTACCGGCTGTATGGCGCAAAAGGAAGGGGAAAGGCTGATAAAGCGGGCTCCTCATATTGATTTTGTGTTAGGCACTAACAAGATACATGAGGTAGTGGCAACGGTAAAAAAGCTGGAGGAATCTCAGGTAAAGCATGTGGTAGATACTGAGATAAACGAGGCAGAAATGCCGAAGGATATTTCCATTCATCGAAAAACACCATTATCGGCCTGGGTACCGATTATGTATGGCTGTAATAATTTTTGCAC
>JAFVER010000155.1 GCA_017475925.1 Anaerovibrio sp.
AAATCAGAATTGACAAGCTCAAGGCGCTCCAGGCTGACGGAAGAGACCCGTTTGAAATTACGCTTGCCAAGCAGACGCATCACAGCGACGAAATCAAAGCGAATTTTGAAGCACTGGAAAACCAAGACGTTGTGATTGCCGGAAGAATTATGACCTGGCGCGATATGGGCAAAGCAAACTTTATTGACATCCAGGACAGAAACGGAAGAATTCAGGCGTACGTCCGTATGAACGATGTCGGCGAAGAGGTGTTCAAGGAATTTAAAACCTGGGACATCGGCGATATTGTTGAAATCAAGGGCTTTGTATTCAAAACAAGAACGGAGGAAATTTCCGTTCACGCGAAGGAAATCAGACTTCTTTCCAAGTCCCTTCTTCCGCTGCCGGAAAAATTCCACGGATTGACAGATACGGACACAAGATACAGAAAAAGATATCTTGATATGATTATGAATCCGGACGTGAAGGATACCTTTATCAAGCGCTCCAAGATTATTACTTCCTTTAGGAATTATCTTGACAGCCACGGCTTCATTGAGGTGGAGACCCCGATTCTTAACATTATTCCCGGCGGCGCGGCGGCAAGACCGTTCATTACGCACCACAATACGCTGGATATGGATATGTACCTTCGTATTGCAACTGAGCTTAACCTAAAGCGGTTGATTGTAGGCGGTATGGAGCGGGTTTATGAAATTGGCCGGGTGTTCCGTAATGAAGGCATGGATGTTCGTCATAACCCTGAGTTTACTTCCATTGAGATTTATCAGGCCTATGCTGATTATAATGACTTGATGGATATTACCGAGGGGATTGTTCGGGATGCTGCCATGGCGGTTTGTGGTGGTTTGCAGGTGGATTATCAGGGAACTACTATAGACTATACCAGCTTTAAGCGTATTTCAATGAATGATGCGGTGAAGGAAGCCACTGGTAAGGACTTTTTGGGCTGTAAAACCGTGGAAGAGGCCAGGAGGCTGGCTGATGAAATTGGTGTGCCTTATGAGGCTCATTTTGGCATTGGTGGGATTTTAAATGCCGCCTTTGAGGAAAAGGTGGAGGAAACCCTTATTCAGCCAACCTTTGTTACAGGTCATCCTACCGAGATTTCTCCTTTGGCCAAGCGTAATCCTGATGACCCACGGATTACCGATAGGTTTGAATGCTTTGTTTATGGTCGGGAGCTGGCTAATGGCTTTACTGAGCTAAACGACCCAATTGACCAGGAGGGGCGTTTCCTGGAGCAGCTGAAGCAGCGTGAGGCTGGTGACGATGAGGCCCATATGATGGACCGTGACTTTATCGTTGCTTTGGAATATGGTTTGCCACCAACAGGTGGATTGGGGATTGGCGTTGACCGTTTGGTAATGTTCTTAACTGACAGTGCCTCTATCCGTGATGTATTGCTGTTCCCAACCATGAAGCCTATAAGTGAGTAATATTGTAATTTCAGATGGGGTTTAATACTCTACCGGAATAAGTTTTCGTTTTATGTTGAATATGTAGCATGTTGGGCTGGGGTGAAATGGTAATAGTTTTGCCTCGGCCCTTGTTTTAAGGATTGTTGGAGGTGCAGATAATGTTTAAGGGAAAATTATCAATAATGTTCAGCTGCTTCTTGGCGTGTTTGCTGCTGATGGGAGTTGCAGCCGCTGAACCGGTTGAGGAGCCACATATTATTTCAGTAGACGGCTATGGTGAGGTTATTGCTATTCCAGATAGGGCAAATGTCAGCATCACTATTTTGTCCTCGGCAAAAAAGGCCAAGGAGGCTCAGCAGGAAAATGCTGCTATCGCCAGTGCTGTAAAGTCGGCATTAATGGAGCTGGGGATTTCCGAGAAGGATATGAAAACCAGCAATTATTTTTTCAGACCAGTTTATAGGCAGGAAAAAAATAAACCTGATAAGATTATCGCCTATTCAGCCACCAGCTCTCTGGATGTAGTGGTAAACGATATTACTAAGACGGGTCAGGTTATTGACCGGGCTCTTTCGAATGGTGCCAATAAAATAGACAGCGTTACCTTTGATTTGAAGGAGCCGGAAAAATATCGAAAAGAAGCCCTCAGGGCAGCTGTATTGGATGCTGAAACAAAGACCCAGGTTATTGCCAATGGGCTGGGGGTGAGCATTAGGGGAATCAGGTATGTAAAGGAAAATGCCGGACGTGTAACTGGCAGGGAAAACGTGATGATGACTAAAATGGCCAGTGGCAGCCTGCTGGATGCCAATGCTGGTGTAGAGACACCAATTGAGGTAGGGGATATAGAGGTTAATGCTTCTGTACATGTGGAATACATAATAGATTAATGGAGAGTTTGTTGATGAAAAAGCCACGATTGGCGGCAATTGAATATATCCGTGGGGTTTCCATGCTGGGCGTTGTGGGAATACATGTAGGAGCAGCTTATTTGGGCCAGCATATGACGCCGGAAGCAGTTGCCAATCCCCATATTGTTGCATTGCTGGAAATTTTCACCAGATTTAGTGTCCCAATATTTTTCTTTATTTCGGCCTTCGGCTTGTTTTATAATCTTGATTTATCTCAACCCTTTGTTTACAAGGATTTTATAAAGCGTCGTTATAAGGCCGTGGTGGTGCCCTATGTAGTGTGGTCCCTGTTCTATATAATTCATTACTGTATTTTGTGGGGAGATCCCGGCCCGCTAAATCCCATTACCATACTTTATGACCTGTTCTTTGGTCTGGCCAACTATCAGCTTTATTTCATGGTATTGCTTATTTGGTTCTATTTGTTAATGCCACTATGGGTATGGCTGGTAAAGCATTTGGACATAATG
Organism: Anaerovibrio sp.; assembly: GCA_017475925.1. Classification (GTDB taxonomy): domain Bacteria; phylum Bacillota; class Negativicutes; order Selenomonadales; family Selenomonadaceae; genus Anaerovibrio. The sequence goes on from JAFVER010000155.1 coordinate 2,803, forward strand.
AAGCTGGCTTTGCTGCTGCTGTTTCAGATTGGCATAAATTATGTTTTGTGTTTTTTGTGGAATCCTTATACGGTGACTAATCCGATTTTGCAGAAATTTTTAATCCACCATCTGAATTATTGGGTGATTCATTATGTCTTTATCTTCCTTTTGGGGGGATATTTGGCTGTACACATGGACGAATTTATGAGGTTTATGGAGAAATATCGCAGTCAGATAGTGATGGCCTTCTGGACTACTGTCGGGGCCCATTTAGGATATTATTACTATTTGCTAAATGTACGGGGATATACGCCGCTGGAGGGAGTCGCAACTGCTCATCAGCTGGCTCCAACCGGAGTTATATACACTTTGGGGGCAAGTATATTTTTCTTTACTATATTTACTGTGTGGCAGCTGCCAGAACGTTGTAGACCGGTATTGGCTCTTCTGGGTAAACATTCCTATTTCGTTTATCTTGCTCATCCCTTGGCATTAACTTATCTGGGCTTTTTGTATGATGATTTGGGAATTTTGCTTACCGCTCCAATGACAATTATTTATTACCTGCTGGTGGTGGCAGCAGCTTTGCTGTTGGCTGTTGGAATGCGTCGGCTAGGGGAACATTACCCGATAATAAATAAAGCAACTATCGGCGTTTATCCAAAGAAATGAATTGTTATCATTTATACATGGAGACACAGATGGAACTGACTTATTTTATTATTATTTTGTTGCTGATAATCCTTGGGCTTTTAATTGCATTGCTGCTGAGAAAACAGGATAATTCCAAGGCCGAGCAGCTTTTATGGAACATGCAGAAGGCTTTGGGAGACAGTCAGCAAATGACCAAGGAGGATATTTGCCGCAACATTGCTCAACTGGAAACAACTAATGTTCGGGGCTTGAGTGAGGTAAATAATCTACTGGATAAGGGGCTTAGGGCAATAAGAAATGAAAATGAAAAGGGTCTTGCTGGCCTTCGGTTTGAGCTTGACAAGAGTCTGAAGGAAATAAAGGGTGTTGTAGACGAACAGCTTCAATCGACGTTGGAAAAGCGTATAACAGCCTCCTTTAAGACGGTAAGCAGTCAGCTGGAGCAGGTGTATAAGGGGCTGGGAGAAATGCAGGCCCTGGCGGCTGATGTAGGGAGCCTGAAGCAGGTTTTGTCCGGGGTAAAAACCCGTGGTGTGTTGGGGGAATACCAGCTAAAAAATATTTTGACGGAAATATTAACTCCGGAACAATATGATGAAAATGTGGAAACAGTGCCGGGAAGCAATAGGCGGGTGGAATTTGCCATTAAGCTTCCAGGTATGGAGGGGGAAAAAACATATCTGCCAATTGATGCTAAATTTCCCTTGGAATCCTACAATCATCTTTTGTCGGCCCAGGAAGCCGGGGATAAAGCCAGTATAGAACAGGCTCAAAAGGAGCTGCTTGACCGGTTGGACAGTGAGGCAAGGGATATAGCTGACAAGTATTTGTCTCCGCCATATACCACCAGCTTTGCGGTTATGTTTTTACCCATTGAAGGACTGTATGCTCAGGCAGTGGATAAGGGAATGGTGGAAAGGCTTCAGCACAAATACAAGGTTAATATTGCTGGTCCAAGCACCATGGCTGCTTTATTGAACAGTCTGCAAATGGGCTTCAGAACCTTGGCTATTCAAAAACGTTCCAACGAGGTTTGGAAAACCCTGGGAGAGGTTAAAAGTGAATTTGTTGTTTACAACGATGCTATTGAAAAGCTGCAAAAGCAGCTAGGGCAGGTTACCAGTAAGTTTGATGCATTGGTAAATACCAGAGCCAATGTAATGATGAGGAAGCTAAAGGCGGTGGAGGGCCTGAATGACATCGAGGCAGAGAAGTAATATATGTGGGACACCTCATCCGCCTCGCTGGCTCGGCACCTAAGTGCCCTGTGGGTATCCCCATATGGGGAAGGCAAGAACTACTTGTTTGATTTTACGAGTGTATTTTAGACATCAACTTAGCATTCAATAGTATTTATATGTCAGAAGTATAAGCATTTATTTTAGAAATGGAGATTGTAAGTGGATGATTTACTCTTGGCTGCCACGGTACTACCGGGGATAGCCTTTATGTATTATATCTATACCTTGGACAGGATAGAAAAGGAACCCGTGGATTTTTTAATAAAGCTGGTGGGGATAGGTGCTATAAGCTGTATACCTGCTATTATTATTGAATTAGCAGCTGATGGTCTGCTGGGGGTATTTTTTTATCCGACGACCCCTGCATATGTTTTTGCGGAGGCTTTTTTCGGTGTTGCTGTTATTGAGGAGCTGTGCAAATACTATGTTTTGAAAAGGTATACCTGGACCCATCCTGGCTTTAATTATCATTTTGATGCAATCCTTTATGCGGTGTGTGTCAGTATGGGGTTTGCCTTATTGGAAAATTTCTTTTATGTGCTGGAGGGCGGAATGACAATTGCCTTGTCCAGGGCCGTTACGTCTATACCTGGGCATGGAGTTTTTGGTATTTTTATGGGCATATATTATGGGGATGCCAAGGAGCATCTGCATTGTATGCGCCGGAGGCTGAAGGATTCAAGTCTTAGAATGGCGATTTTCGTCCCAACGGTTCTTCATGGGCTGTATGACTTTTTTATTCTAACTGATGATGAAACCATGATTTTCTGCTGGCTGATTTTTATTGTGGTGCTATATGTGGTTGCATATAAGAAAGTGAAAAAAATGTCCCGGGAGGACCATCAAATATATTATTAAAAATTTACCACATAGATATATAGGTGAAATCAAGGTGCAATGCCTAAACTTAGTGTACACAAATGGCATTCCCCTGGCATAAATGCGTTAATTATGCATGTGGTAAGTTTGCGTTATTAAAAAATGCTATGGAGGATGTTTTTATCTCCATAGCATTTTTAGATGGCCCGTTTTAAAAT
>JAFVER010000156.1 GCA_017475925.1 Anaerovibrio sp.
AGGGGAAGGCTTTTGTACCTGCCCTCTCTTTGAGAAGGTGAATTGTAACCGAATAACTCTTGTTTCCCCCATGAGGGAAGATGGTGCGCAGCTTTTCCCTTGCCTCCCCTAGGGGGAGGTGGTTACGTAGTAACCGGTGGGGGTTGTTCCGCATTATCTTACAGCTGTTTCAGCAAATTCGCCATTTCGATAGCCGTCATAGCCCCATCAGAGCCCTTGTTTCCAGCCTTTGTGCCAGACCGCTCAATGGCCTGCTCAATATTCTCAGTAGTTACGACGCTGAACGTAACTGGTACTCCTGTTGACAGGCTGGCCTGAGCAATTCCCTTGGCTGCCTCATTGCACACATAATCATAATGGCTGGTGGAACCACGAATAACAACTCCCAGGGCAATAATCGCATCATATTTACCGCTTTCCGCCATTTTCTTGGAAACCAGCGGCAGCTCATAGGCCCCCGGTACCCAGGCAACAGTAATATCCTCTTCGGCAGCTCCATGACGGTGCAGTGTATCCAATGCCCCTCCCAGGAGCTTTGAAGTCATAAATTCATTAAACCGGGAAACAACTATACCAAACCTCATTCCCTCTGCATTGAGCATTCCTTCTAAAACCTTTATTTCTTTCATATGCTTTACCTCCATATATTTAAATACTTAAATAACCACCTCATCTCCCTCCAATGGAGGGACCTTCCCCTCAAGGGGAAGGCTTTCATACATGCCCATTCTTAGACTTCAGGATAATTCAGACACAACATCATGCTAAATAAGGCTTTTTATCCGCCCTCCCTTGAGGGGGGGGGACCGTCGTAGACGGTGGGTGAGGTGTTTGTATTTCTCAGTAATACTTATACATAAATTTAGCTTATCATTCGGCCAAAATATGTCCCATTTTTGTTTTCTTTACCCGCATGTAAGCCTTGTTATACTTATTGGTAGGCACCTCCAATGGAACACGGTCAACTATTTTCAGACCATAGCCCTCCAGTCCGGCACGCTTGGCAGGGTTATTTGTCATCAGCCGAATGGTAGTCAGCCCCATGTCTGCCAATATCTGAGCGCCAATACCATAGTCCCGCTCATCAGGAGCAAACCCCAGAAGGACATTGGCTTCAACGGTATCCTTACCTCCATCCTGAAGCTCATAGGCGCGCATTTTGTTGCCAAGTCCAATGCCACGGCCCTCCTGGCGCATATACAGAACCATTCCCTCGCCCTCAGCCTCAATACGCTTCAAGGCCACCGCCAGCTGTTCCCCACAGTCACACCGCAGGGACCCCAGGGCATCACCAGTAAGGCACTCAGAGTGCACCCTTACCAATACATTCTTTTTACCTTTAACGTCACCCTTAACAATGGCTAAATGACACTTACCATCCAACCGGCTTTCATAGGCGTGAATCCGAAAATGGCCGTATTTACTTGGCAAGTCAGCTTCAGCTATCTTCTCAACAAAACATTCCGTCCGTTTTCTGTACTCTATCAAGGCCTTGACAGTTATCAGCTTCAACCCATGCTCCTTGGAAAACTCAATGAGACGGGGAGTGCGCATCATATGACCATCATCATCCATAATCTCACAGCAAAGACCGGCCGGCACCAAGCCAGCCAGCTTGGCCAGGTCAGTGGTGGTTTCAGTATGACCAGCCCGCCGAAGCACACCACCGGGCACGCTTCTAAGCGGAAAAACATGCCCTGGACGTCGGAAATTTTCCGGCTTGGCCGTCGGGTCAATAAGACGTTTTATTGTTTCACACCGCTCAAAGGCTGAAATCCCTGTGCTTGTAGTGTCAGCATCCACAGACACAGTAAAGGCAGTCTCATGGTTATCAGTATTATTGGTCACCATAGGGAAAATTTCCAAACGGTCAAGGTCCTCCGCCTCCATAGGAGTGCAAATAAGCCCCTTGGCGTAAGTGGCCATGAAGTTGACATGCTCCGGGGTCAGCTTTTCAGCGGCTACAATCAAATCGCCCTCATTTTCCCGTTCCTCATCATCAACAACAACCACCATGTTACCCTTTCGTATTTCTTCAATTGCTTCTTCAACTGTTGCAAAATCTGCCATTGCCTTCACTCCTCAAAAATCTATTTAAAATCCATTATCTTTTAAAAAATCCATTGTAATACAGCCGGCAGCCGCCTTACTGGTTCCATTTGGCTGCAGCAGCTTTTCCACATATTTCCCGATTATATCGTTTTCAATATTTATAAGCGAGCCTACCTGCTTGTGGGACAAATTAGTAGCCTGTCTTGTATGGGGTATTAAGGAAACTGTAAAATCACTCCCAGTAACTGCCGCCACCGTCAGACTTATGCCGTCCAGGGCCACCGACCCCTTTTCCACTATGTATCTCAATATAGCACCATCTGCTGAAATTTTCATGAGTATAGCATTTTTTTCTTCAACGAGTGAAAGTATTTTACCTACGCCGTCAATATGCCCACTGACAATATGTCCACCAAGGCGGGTACCTAAGGTAAGTGCCCGCTCCAAATTCACCGGGCTTCCGGGCTTTAGCTCAGCCAGCGACGTACGGCGAACAGTTTCCGGCATTACATCCGCCTGAAAGCTCCCCCCATCAAAATGCGTTACCGTCAGGCAAACCCCATTAACCGCTATACTGTCCCCTAGCTGTACATCGGTCAATACCCTGCTGGCTCTTATTGTAAGACACCCGTTCCCAAGGCTCTGCACAGTACCAACCTCTTCAACTATTCCTGTAAACATTTCATCACCTGATATTCAAAAATCATTGTGTCAATACCCTGGCAGTAATCAACACATCAGAATCCAGCATTTTACTTTCCACATCTGTCAGCTGCACAGCCTGAGAAAGCTCCAAAAAGCCCTCTCCCTCTACTGGAGTCAAAGCCGTGCTGCCGCCGATTATCTTAGGAGCAATAAAAGCATATATTCGATCAACCAGCCCCTGGTTCAGCATGGAAAAATTTAACTGTCCGCCACCTTCTACCATAACAGAGCATATATCCCTTTTAGCCAGCTCCTTCGTCAGAAGCCTTAAATCCACCTGATGCTCACCGGCACATATTACCTGTACACCAGCCTGCTCCAAGGCTTCAATCCGTTCTCTTTCAGCCAGCTGAGAGACTGCCACTATTGTTTTTGCTACACCATCAGTAACAAGCTTATAATCCAATGGCAAGCGACCCTTACTGTCCACCACAATCCGCACCGGATTTTTTCCTGCTGTATTGGGCAATCTGGTGGTAAGACACGGATTATCCTTCAGCGCAGTATTTATCCCAACCATTATTCCATCATAATAATCCCGTAGCCAGTGAGTCATAAGCCTTGATTTTTCATTGGTTATCCACTGGGACTGTCCGGCTGCTGTAGCAATTTTACCATCAAGAGACATAGCCGTTTTTAATGCTACAAAAGGAATACCTGTAGTAATCCATTTAAGATAAACCTCATTTAGCTTTTTTGCCTCATTCTCCAGAACGCCTGTTACCACCTCTATACCGGCTTCCTGGAGGATTTTCACACCCTTACCAGCCACCTGGGGATTAGGATCAAGCATTGCCACTACTACCCTGGCGACCTCTGCCTCCACCACAGCTCTGGCACATGGCCCAGTACGACCATAATGTGAACAAGGCTCCAATGTAACGTACAAGGTTGCACCCTTGGCCAATTCTCCAGCCATATTCAGGGCATGAATTTCCGCATGGGGTGTCCCCGCCTGCCGATGCCAGCCTTCAGCCACTATACGATCATCTTTAACTATCACAGCTCCCACCATTGGGTTTGGTGATGTACGCCCCATGGCATTTCGCGCTATCCGCAGGGCTTCTCCCATAAACAATTCATCCTGCAATAATATCACTTCTTCCATACAAAAAGGCTGTCGAAGAAAATCCTCAACAGCCTAAAATGCACACAAACAAACTGTACACACAAGTCTTTTCCCATCCAGACTATACTGTCGGCCCTGGAATTGCACCAGGTCATGCCTACAACCATAAAAACAGGTAAGGCTCGCGGGCTATACCGCCGGTAGGGAATTTCACCCTGCCCCAAAGACTGTATCTGTATTTCCACTGTCTATTCTAACATATTGTCATTTATATGACAAGCCGAATGCCCTTCACCCTGCATGGAAGAGGGCTACAGGTTGCCGGATGAAGTGCTGCCTATATATCTCCATTAAACCTTGCCAACCCCAGGCCTATTACCAATCCAGCCATAGCTGGTATCAACCAGCCAAAGCCCTGCGAAAAAAACGGCAGATACACATTGGCAAATTCTATCATGGAGGTTATAAGAGCCGCCCCGCCCAATTCCTTTGGCAAAGCGTTCATCAAATCAAAGATAGCCGCTACTGCGGTGAAAAAGGTTACACTGGCGTAAACATACCTGGACTGATTAAACCATTTTCCCATTAGACCTAACAAAGTAAGCGTGATGGTCAAAGGATAAAGAAACATCAAAACAGGTATTGCGTAAATAATAATCGCTGTAAGACCAACGTTGGATATTAAAAAGGATACGGCACCAAATATACATGCCCAGGTTCGATAGCCAGGACCTGCCGGAAGCATCTGGCAAAAGGTCTCCGAACAGCTGGTCACTAAACCAACGGCAGTCTTTAAACAGGCAAAGGTGGCAATCCCCGCTAATACAAATATTCCGGCTGCACCAAAATAATATCCGGAAATATCCGATAAGGCCACACCACCATTTTCAGCCATAGGGAATACTCCCATACTCATTGTTCCCATGATAATAATCATCAAATAAATAGCTGACATTATTATACCACTCAATATGCCAGCCTTGACCGTAGAAGAGGCGATGGCTTCATTAGACCGAAGGCCAAGATTTTTCAAACTATGTACCACGATAATACCAAACGCCAAACCGGCCATAGCATCCATGGTATTATAGCCTTCCAATACCCCCTTGGCAAAGGCCCCTGACTGGTATTCCGGTGATGGTACAATGCCAGCAATACTATCAGCCATTGGATTGGCAAAGGCTACCAACAACAGACTACCAAGAAAAATGAGAAATATCGGTGTCAAAATTTTTCCTACCCAGGTCACGATTCCACTGGGCCTGAGCGAAAAGAACATGACTATAGCAAAAAATAATAAAGAAAAGCCAAACAATGCCGTCTCAGGACTTACATTCCCAAGCATCGGTGCAATTCCCATGGAAAAAGGAACCGTAGCACAACGGGGTATAGCAAAAAATGGCCCAATGGTGAGATACAGCATACAGGTAAAAAACATGGCATATTTTTTGTTTACCCGGCTGGCCAAATCCTGTAGGCCATTACCGCCTGACATACCAATGGCCGCTACTGCCAAAATCGGAATACCGACACCAGTCAAAATAAATCCACCAATCGCCGGCCATACATTGCTGCCGGCTGCCTGGCCCAAATGTACCGGGAAAATAATATTCCCTGCTCCAAAGAACATCCCAAACAGCATACTGGCCACAAATAAATAATTTTTCCAACTCAATTTTTCATCCACAATAAAACGCTCCTTAAATAAACTCACAACAGGTAAAATCTTACCACTGCAACACCTAGATGTCAAAAATTGACTGGTCACGGTATAAAATTATTCACTTTAGTGATGGTGAAAAAGACCTACCTACGCTTACGGTCACTAAGGCCGGGCAGGCCATTGCTAACAATGTTCCTGCGCTCATTGCCGAGACGTGGTGGTACCGACAGGGCTTTCGATGTGCTTTACGTTTCGGCGGGGATTTTGCACCCACTATTGAAAGATTTTATATAATCATACAACGCATTTATGCCCAGGCGTTTGATAGCACATGTTGCAGGAAACACATTTTGACGGCGCAGTATCTCCCCTTTGCCAGCGTGACGGCAAAGCCGGCTCACGCACCAGGGGACGGGACAAGGACAGAAATTCTATTTTCCCTTCATTCAAAACACTCTCCATAGACTCAAGGCTGCGATGTCCGCCCACAAGGATTATGGGAATGCTCACCATATCAGCCAAAGCAAGGGCGAACTCCTTAAAGTAAGCCTCGTTCACTCCGGCACGGATTCCGACTATCGAAGTCCCATTGCCGCTCACCTCGATGGAATCCATTCCCGCATCGGCGCAAAGCTGGCAAATCTCCAGGCTTTCCGCCGGTGTAAGCCCTCCCGGCATAAAATCGCTGCAATTTATCTTCATGGTGACATGAAGTCCTGGCACAGCGTCTTTAACGCCCCGCAGGATATCAAGGATTATCTTTCCCCGCCGAGCCACCGAGCCGTCGTATGCATCGCTGCGATGGTTGTAGGCGGGACTGATAAACCGGGAGAGAAAGAAATTATGCGCCGCATGAATCTGCACCCCGTCATAGCCGGCTTTCTCTGCCCGTCTGGCTGCATCCACAAACAGTCTGATAACGGCAGCAAGATCTGCTTCGGACATTTCATCGATGTCGATGTTTCGATGATATTCCCCCTGGGAAAAGCGATTGTATTCCCCCAAGGCAAGCTGAACTAAAACTCTGCGGTTCTTGGCATGGCAAATATCAGTGAGCCGCTTATGCTCGGCGATCAAGCCATCGTTTGATAGCCTTGCCATGCCGCCAAAATAGTGGTCATCATCGGCCACGGAAGTAAAGCCGCTGATGATGGCACCCACGCCGCCCTTGGCAAGTCCTTCATACACCTGATAAAGCTGCTCCGGCATATGTCCTGCAGCATCTGCCAACCCCTCCCGTGTAGCCGAGCGGATCAGACGGTTCTCAAGGGTTAATTTGCCAAGGCTTGCTGATTCAAATATCCTTTTCATGATACCTCACCCCACATCATAAATTCCCCGTGCGGGAAATTCGCTTGATATTGAAATTATCGGCATGGTCAATGGCG
>JAFVER010000157.1 GCA_017475925.1 Anaerovibrio sp.
CTTCCGGGGCGGCTTTTTTACTTGCTGGTAACTTTCACACGCGTGTGCAAATCGTGCGAAAATCGTTTGAAATCGCACGTATTTTCAAACGCATTTTAAATAAACTCAAACGCATTTTAGTTCCTGATTTTAGATTTAACTTCCTTATTTGACTTGCCGGTAACTTTCATAAGTCTATGCTTTCACCCTATTTTGCTCATAGGGTGATTTTTTTGTACCATGCCCGGCAAAAAAAGGACATGGCATGTCCGTTTTACTCCATCGGATATGTGATATAATAATTGGCCTGTTTTAATGCCGTTCCTTTTCCAGCTCATCAGCAGTTGCAGCCGAGTGAAAATCGTCCTGTAAAATATGTTTCTGTTCATGCTTATAGGCAGCCTTCTGCTCATCGTATGAACAGTTTGCATTTATGACAATAAACGGCTCCCCGCAATCCTCACACACCAGGCCCTTTATTGTGGACGGCAGGGCATTGGCAATATGATATGTTGCTATTCCTGTTCTTTCATCAACATTGACGTACACTTCGTCTGGTTTTGGCTCTCGCATATAAATTCACCTCTAGAACAAAGAACAAAATTTGACAATATAATACGGTTCATGCTAATATTAACACAAGAAGAAATCACTGAGGACGGAACTGGCAGCCGTCACCGGATAGCCGTAGGGCTTGATTAGGAGATGCAGGATAGTCACCCTGCCTTGGTTTCACAGATAAGGGCGTAGCCGAAAGGTTACGCCTTTTTCGTATGTTCTTTTAAATAGCCACCTTTAGCATACTGTTTGAACTTCCATTCCTCTATAGTAAATATTGTTCGGGCAAAGGCATTACCTTTTGTGGAAACACGAACACCGATAACGACGTGGTCTTCAAAGGTCTTAATATACTTTATTGAACCGTCATTTGGATTGAGGTTCACGTAATCCGGTTCAGACAATATTGTCTCCAGACTTGAAAAATATTTTTTGTAGGCCTCCGGGTGGCTCTCCTTCATGTGTGATATGTTGGACTCACCAAGTAATATCGGAGTACCAGGCGAAATAGTGAGGCCTAGAAGCTTTATTGTCTTTTCATCTATGATACCTACTTGTCGAGTAACCATATATTTTATTCCTCGTCCCCCTTGAGCCTCTTGAGCAAATCGGCGGCGTACTGCAAGTCCTCCTGCTTGGCGTGCTTGGATGCGTCGAATAGTACCTTCATCCCAGGATTGGTGCGAAGCTCCTCCGCAAGCTCCGCTACTTCTGGGTCATGATAGTAGCCGGTGTTTTCTTTGCCAAGGAGGTAATCAGTGGTGACATTGAAAAAGGAAGCTATCTTTTTTAAGGTTTCATAATCTGGAGAGGTTTGTGATTTTTCCCATCTTCCAACAGCTTGTTGAGTAACACTTAAATGTTGTGCTAATTCAGATTGAGTTAATCCCTTATCTGTTCTTAATTTTTTTAAAGTATTGCTAAACACAGATATTCAACTCCTTTCCTATATATCATTATTTTAAAACATTATGTTGTTTTTAGTAAAACACAATATTGTAGTTTTTATATTGACTAAGAAAACAATTTGTTGTATTATAAATACAACAATAATGTGTTAGGAGGTGGATAGATGATTCGAACAAAATTAATTTCCTTTAGAGGAGATAGGAGTCAGGAAGAAATGGCACAATTATATGGAGTGACTCAACAGGCATGGAGTCATTGGGAACAAGGCACCAGGACACCACCATATCTAACAATGAAGAGAATAGCAGAAGATATAGGCTCTTCAATAGATGATATTTTTTTTGCAGATATAAACAACAAAAGTGTGTAAAAAAAGAATATACCCCAAGGGGCATATTCTACCTTATAGGGTTGACTTCGTCCCCCCTATAAGGTACTACCAAACACTCCCTCTTAAAATTTTCCTGCTGATATCTCAGCACAACAAAAGGGCCTGACACCTGGTTACCAGTCAGACCCTCTGTCCAGAATTTGTTGTTCCTATAACATCCATATAGTTGCACCGTAACGCCCGTAACGTCGGCGACACGGTCGGTACAACGTGGTGGGGAATATTCAATCATGATTTGTTGTGCTGAGTTATTGGCAGGAGAGAAAGGAGCAAGTATGAACTTTAAAGACTTTCTTACAAGGAAGGTAGCTACGTTGACAGCAACGGCGTCAACGTAATCACTAAAACGCCTAAAATCAGCGGCAAAGGCCAAATTTACTTTATTGAGAAGTTCAAGAAAGAACAGTTGCACTGAAAGGAGCATGAGAATGGAAAATAAATGGACGGTATTATCTCGGATGTTAGGCAGGGAAAAGATGTACATAGTGGGGCGGCGCCGTGACCCATCCGAGCCTTTGCATGGTGGCAATGTGGAATACGCACCGGACAGCCGCTTTACAACTGATATGGAAGAGTCAGAAAAACTGGCTAAGGAAATGAACAAAAAAGAGAAGAAAAAGGCCGAACTCGCAGTCTGAAAGGAGAAAAAACAATGAATTTAGATCAAATTTTTGCAGAAGTACATAAAAATGTGCGCCAAATGGAGGAAAACGAGAATAAGCCTATGCCACTTATTACGGTAGGGGATTTTGTTCTGGTCGAAAGCCTGAAATCGAAAAATTTGGCTTTGGTGGTCGGCTATGACGCGGAAGGGGAACCAGCATTACATTTTTTTCACAGACCTGGAAATGTTTGTATCCCTTTGGCTAGAGTGAAAGATGATGTGGTGCTGGTGCATCAATACAATAGAGCAACAAACGAAGTGGACCAATGGGTAAAAGGTGGACACCAAGGTTTTAACAGACTTTGTATGGAGGCTTTTATCGACCTGTTGAAAGAGGCAAAGCATAGACACCCATAAGAGCGAAAGGAGCGGGGACATGGATTTCGCAAGATGTATTGATTGTAAATTTTTCGGTGAATATGGGGCCCACTGCTCTTTGATGGGTAGGCAGGAAACGTGTGCGTCTGAGGCATGTGTTTTCTTCCAATGGAAGACTCCAAATAGGCTAAGGCCCATGGATCCTATTTATTTTTACCCACACTATGAGGCCCACAGCATGGAAATGAAACTTAGAGGGATGTAATAGGTGGTGAGACAGATGGAGCTGGAAAAGGCACTGGAAGCAGTCAAGGAGATTGACCGCATCACAAAAGAAAACCCTGCTGTCCTCCTCCTGATAAGGGAAATGAAGGAAAGCGGAAATAATGTAATCCCCATTATTTCTGATAGCCTCGTGCCACTCAGCAAGGCCGCCAAGATTTTGGGAACAACCCCAAACTATGTATGCGGACTAGTGAAACAGAATATGCTGCCATGCTGGATATTGCCGGGGCAGACGAAAAGCAAATTTAAAATTTCAGACCTTCATAACTTTATGATGACAAAACTGCAAAAGGGAGGCAAAGACAATGAACACAAGTCAAAGAGTACAGCTAAAAAGGCAGGCTAGAAGGTACCAGCTCATTGAAAAGTGGGTAATCGTGCCCGCAATGACAATACTAGTAATGTTGTTATGCGGGTGGGTAGAAAGATTATGAGGTGGCAGAATGAAAAGCGATTTGCAGCTCATTATGGATATGGGCTATAAGATGGGGAAACTTGACACATTTATAGAAAAATGGGAGCAACACAAGAACGAGTCGCCTATAGTGGTTCTTATGTTGTATGAGCTGAAAGAGATTATCGGACCGGCTGAAAGAGAGGATTGTAAGCATGAAAACATGGATTGATGTTGTAGAGAGTCAGAAACCTAAAAAGGATATGCAGCTGCCCTATTTCACAAATGAAGGCTGGGTGGTGCTGGCATTGGTGGCCATGTGCGGTGGTGTAATAGGCGCAGTCCTGTTTAACCTTATGATGTCACCCTTCACAAAATAAAAAAATAGCGACCGGGAAACCAGCCGCAAAAAAATAAATGTTCTATGTAAGGACAGTATAGCATGAAAACAAAGGAAAATCAAAAAACTTGTAAGGTTTGTGGGGGGCGGGGGTACATTCATCTGTACTTTGCCCGGGTACACGACAAATAGAAAGGTGGTTGTACAGTATTTTGAAAAATGATTACATAGATTTTTTAAAATCTAAGATGGTAATAGCCCCTAAAAGCGGTTTAAAAATAAACCGTGATGAAATAAGCGATGTATTAAAACCTCACCAGAGGGACGCTGTATTTTGGGCAGTTAATGGTGGCAGGCGGGCCATTTTTGCCGCCTTTGGTTTGGGTAAAACCATAATGCAGGAAGAATGGTGCAATATTATACACCGTCATGTTGGTGGCAAAGTCCTTATCATTTGCCCTCTGGGTGTACGTCAGGAGTTTTCCCACGATGCCCGGGAGCTGCTTCATATACCAGAGCCAGTATATGTGCGGAATATGGAGGAAGTGGAAGCCTGCACCGGTTGGCTCATGATAACCAACTATGAGCGGGTGCGGGATGGAGATATTGACCCAACCTATTTTACAGCCACATCGTTGGATGAGGCAGCTGTACTGAGGTCGTTTGGCTCCAAAACATATCAGACATTTCTCCAGAAATTCCAAGGGGTTAAGTACAAGCTTGTATCTACTGCCACACCGGCCCCGAATAGATATAAGGAGCTGATTCATTATGCCGGATATCTGGAAGTAATGGACACGGGGCAGGCGTTAACAAGATTCTTCAAGAGGGATAGCACAAAGGCCAATAATCTGACCTTGTATCCTCATAAGGAAAATGAGTTTTGGCTGTGGCTGTCCACATGGGCCCTGTTTATCCAGAAGCCTTCCGACCTTGGCTATGATGATACGGGTTATGCCCTGCCACCTATGGATATTAGGTACCACATGATAGAGAAGGTTCCAGAGCTGACAGTTGGCAAAGATGGCCAGTTAAAGCTATTCCAGGATACTGCAGAAGGGCTGAAAGAAGCTGCAAGGGAAAAAAGGAAAAGCATCGACCTTCGTGTTATGAAGGCCAAAGAGATTATTGACAGTGACCCATCAGCCCATTTTATATTGTGGCATGATTTGGAAGCTGAGCGACATGCTATTAAGAAGTATATCCCGAATGTAAGGGAGATATATGGGAGTCAGGACCTGGACAAGCGGGAAAGGAATACCATTGATTTTTCCGAGGGCAGATTTCCCCTGTTGGCTACCAAAAAGGAGCTTTCCGGCAGTGGGTGCAACTTCCAGAAGCATTGCCACCGAGCCATCTTCGTGGGTATTGATTATGAATTTAATGATTTTATCCAGGCTGTTCATAGAATATACCGCTTCCTGCAAACCAAAAAAGTAATTATAGACATTATCTATATGAATACTGAGCAGGAGATATTAAAAGCCTTGCTGGCGAAGTGGAAGCAGTATGATGAGCTGACCAATAAGATGGAAGAAATCATTAAAAAATACGGCTTGGGCGGCAAAAAGGCCCCAGAAGCCATGAAGAGGTCTATAGGAGTGAAAAGAGTGAAACTTGAAGGTATTGGCTGGACTGCTATCAACAATGATTGTATCGAGGAAACCAGAACCATGGCGGATAACTCCGTGGATGAGATAGTTACCTCTATACCATTCAGCAATCATTATGAGTACACTGCCAGCTATAACGACTTTGGACATAATGAAAATACAGAGCGATTCTTTGAGCAGATGGATTATTTAAGTCCTGAGCTTCTAAGAATATTGAAGCCTGGGCGGGTTTATGCCTGCCATGTAAAGGACAGAGTACTTTTTGGCAATGTAACCGGGACGGGCATGCCAACTATGGAGCCATTCCATGCTATGTGTATCCGCCACTATATGCGTCATGGGTTCCAGTATTTTGGAATGATAACAGTGGTAACTGATGTAGTTCGTGAGAATAATCAGACCTACCGCCTTGGGTGGACAGAGCAGTGCAAGGACGGTACCAAGATGGGAGTTGGATGTCCTGAATATGTCTTGCTTTTTAGAAAGCTACCAACAGATACATCGAGGGCCTACGCTGATATTCCGGTAACCAAGGATAAAAAGAAATACACCCGGGCCCGCTGGCAGATAGACGCTCATGGTTATTGGAGAAGCAGTGGGGATAGGTTGCTGACAAAAGAGGAGGTTATGGCGTTCCCAGTCAGTGACTTGCAGAGGGTTTACAGGCAGTATTCCCAGGATACGGTCTATAACTATGAGGAACACCTTGAAATTGCTGAAAAGCTGGATAAAAATGGCAAGCTCCCAGCTTCCTTTATGGTGGTAGCTCCCGGGTCCTGGAACAACTTGGAAGTGTGGGATGATGTAAATCGAATGCGGACCATGAACACTCTGCAAGCTCAGAAGGGCAAGCAGATGCACATTTGCCCGCTGCAATTTGACATTGTTGACCGTCTGATAGAGCGGTACAGCAATGAGGGCGAACTTGTATTTGACCCGTTCGGGGGGCTAATGACGGTACCAGTTAGAGCTTTGAAACTGGGGCGGCGCGGTATGGCCACAGAGCTGAACGCGGATTATTTCCGTGATGGAGTGGGATATCTGAAGCTGGAAGAAGCGAAGCTGAACGAGCCTTCATTATTTGATTTTGCAGATGTTACATAAAGAAGGTTAAGCAATGAATAAAGAAACATATGCATTATATAAGAAATATAACCTTTGCCCTGACTGTGGCAACAAAAGCATGAAGGGCAACGTATTCTGTTTTACGTGTTTATCTTACAGGAGTGAATATGATAAGGAACGGCGAGATAAAGGTTATATAAGGCCTGACCGTCTTGATGGTAGACGCAAAGAATACAATCATGCCAGGTATGAAAGGTTAAAAGCTTTAGGGATGTGCCCGTATTGCGGTCAAAGAAAGGTGACTGAGGGTTATTCTACCTGTCCTGTATGCAGAAAAAAGCGGACATATTATCAGAGAACAAGAAAAGTTGAAAGTCGAAATTGAAATACCATTATTTTAGTTTTAGGAGGTAGAAAAAATGAAAATTAAAAA
>JAFVER010000158.1 GCA_017475925.1 Anaerovibrio sp.
AGTCTGCCAGTGTGTTGGCACGATGATTTTTGAACAAAAACGACGCCAGAGATATTGCAAAATGCGAGGCGGAGGAATGAGGCATAGCGGTGGCTATGTCGATTGACGACAACAAAGCAGTTGGCAATATATATGATGACGTTTGTAAAACGAGACTTATTCAGTGGGAGCTTTTAAACTCCTACTGAATATTAGTCGAGTAAATCCTGAGATTTACGGAAGCATCCAAGAGGCAAAGCCGATTGGATAATGCGCCCGTTAGCGTAGGGTCAAAATATCATTGTGTCAGTACACTTGGTGCAGGCTCCTTTTGCTATGTACAAAAGGTTAAAATAATGATAAAATAGAATACAAGTTCTGAATGGTGTTGGGGGGTGAAGCAGTGGAGGAAAAGAAATACATAGCCATCGATTTAAAATCCTTTTATGCCTCGGTGGAATGTGTGGAGCTTGGTGACGGATTTAACCCCCTTACCACCAACCTGGTGGTGGCAGATAAAAGTCGCTCGTCAAAAACTATATGTCTTGCAGTGAGCCCCTCCTTGAAGGCCTATGGAATACCGGGACGGGCTAGATTGTTTGAGGTGGAGCAGCGGGTAAGGGAGATTAATTTTAAACGGAAGGCCAAGGCTCCCCAGCATGTCTTTACCGGAAAATCCTTTTACAGTAATGAGCTGGAAGCAAATCCATCACTGGAGCTGGATTTTATTATTGCCAGACCCCGGATGGCAATGTATCTTGAATATAGTGCAAGAATTTTTGAGATATATTTAAAATACATTTCCCCGGATGATATTCACAGCTATAGCATAGATGAGGTATTTATTGACGCTACACCATATTTGAAAACTTTGGGGGTTACGGCCCGGGCTTTGGCCTACAGAATAGTAACCGATATTTTAAATGAGACAAAAATAACTGCCACGGTAGGTATTGGCACGAACCTGTATCTGGCCAAGGTGGCCATGGACATAATGGCCAAGAAAATGCCTGCGGACAAGGACGGGGTGCGGATTGCTGAACTGGATGAATTAACTTATCGCAAGGCTCTATGGAGTCATACACCAATAACCGATTTTTGGCGTGTAGGCAGGGGGTATGCCAAAAAATTAAGGGAGCATGGGCTATATACCATGGGAGATATTGCCCGATGCTCTGTTGGCAAATCTCACGAATATCACAACGAAGACTTGTTGTACAAGCTGTTTGGCGTTAATGCCCAGCTGCTTATTGACCATGCCTGGGGCTGGGAGCCTTGTACCATGGAGGCAATAAAAAAATATAGGCCAGCTACCAATAGCATAAGCTCCGGCCAGGTTTTGCAGAGTGCCTACAGTCATGAAAAGGCCCGGCTCATTGTATGGGAAATGACGGATGTGCTTGTGTTGGATTTGGTAGAAAAGGGTCTGGTTACCAATCAGCTGGTATTGGATGTTGGCTATGATATTGACAATATGAATGCCACAAACAGCCCAACTGGTGAAAAATATGCAGGAGATATACATATAGACCACTATGGCCGTCGGGTACCAAAGCCGGCCCATGGAACCGTAAAGCTTGCTCAGCATACCTCATCTACTAAAATTATTGTTAAAGCCATGATGGATTTGTTTGAGGAGATTACTGATTCAAAGCTTCTGGTACGGCGGGTTACAGTAACAGCCAATAACGTTGTGGGTGAGGATTTTTTGAAAAAGGAACGGGAAAAGCCTGAGCAGCTGGATTTGTTTACGGATTATGAGCAGGTGGCCTTGGAACGAAGTCAGACTGAAAAGGAGGAAAAGCGGGAGAAATCCTTGCAGCATACTGTGTTGAATATTAAGCATAAATATGGCAAAAATGCTATATTGAAGGGAGCCAATCTCCAGGCAGGAGCAATGACCATGGAACGAAACCAGCAGATTGGAGGCCATAGGGCATGACGGAAAAGGGTAAATACGATGATATTATTAATTTGCCTCACCCAATATCAAAGAAGCATCCGCCTATGCCAATGGATAAGCGGGCTGCCCAGTTTTCACCCTTTGCGGCGGTAGCTGGGCATAAGGAGGCAATTCAGGAAAAAATAAAAAATGATATGCTACTCAACGAATAACATATCATTTCGGTAATGCTATAGAACTCCATGAATTAAACCCGTTAGGGTGCAAATGAAGGGTAAGTTCTATGTAAGCAAGGTGCACTTGGCGAATCAAGCCATGGTGGCGCGGATTGAGCTTAGTGCACTGCTGTTGCTATGGGATTATTGCCATAGAATAACGCTCATGCTTCTATGAAAGCTTATTTTGTTGTGGTTAAAAAAGTATACAGTATCAGCTGAATTGCTGCTACAAATTTTGCTACTGAAGACATGGTGTTCACAAAATCCATATCGTGGTCGGTCATGCGGATAAACCGCTTTAGAACATCATCCCTGATATTCGGAACCTTTAGGGCAGCAGCTATTTTTATAGTTTGCCGCAGAGAGAGCGCCTGTTCTATCAGGAAAAAAAGTACGAAGACTATGAAAAGAAGTATTCGCAGATAGTAATGGTTTTCTGCGGTGTAAGCATAGTTGTAGGTTAGATAAAAGCCAAAGGAATCTACCACAAACAATCCGGCAAACAATGCAAGCATGGCTGTAGAGATTCCTGAGGGTGATATCATGTGGCACATTTCCACCAGCTCACGTCGTAGCTCGTCCTTGTCCTCTTCACGATTTCTTTTGAACATAACGTGATATATGGAATAGCTGTTTATTAAAATCCAAAACACTGCAAAAAGATAAACTCCTTCCATGGTTTCCTCCCGATTAGATAGTGATTTCCCTATTAGATTATAGCAGTTTTGTAAAAAAATTAATAGTGCTATTACTCTCATTTTATTGATATTAAGTTATATGATAAAGTTGACGATAAAAGAGTAGAAGGGGTATTCCCATTTTTGAAAAGGATTTCACTGACCGGTCAAAGGAGGAAATGACAATGGCAAACACTATCAATCATGCGAATCGATTCTCCCCCTTTAAAAGCATGGGAGAAATTAACAAGCAACGGGGAAAGGAAAAAGGTAAGAGCTCCCCTGGCAAGGTAGGCAAGGATTTTGATGTGTCCCTTACCCATGATGGCAAATCCTTTGCTGCACGGGAAGCAAAGGGAAAGACTGATGTTACTATTCAGAAGGTGCCTGACCAAAAATGGAACGTGACTCCTGAAGAGGATAAGCTTTCACCAAAGGCCAAGGAATATTTGGAAAAGCTGCGTCAGGAATATGGGGATTATGAATTCCTGATTGCTGATAACGTTGATAATCCATTGGATATTGCCGGACCAAGTGATAAGAATTACTTTGTTATGCTCTCAAGCGAAGAAATTGAGCGTATGGCTGAGGATGAGGAATATGCCAATCAGGTTATGGGAAAGGTTGCGTCTGGGGTCAATACTTTGGAAGAAATCCAAAATAGTGGCGAGCTTGGCGAGGGTGTACAGTTTAAGCGGTTAGGAATATCCTTTGACGAGGAAGGCAACATAAAGCTGTTTGCTGAGCTGGAGCGCTTTACTGAAAAGCAGGAGGAAATCCGCAAGGCAGCCATGGAGAAGGCTGAAGAGGATAAAAAGCTGGCTAATAGAGATCACTCCAAAGCACCACCACAGCGGCCGACGGTGCCGACCTGGCAGGAGCTTACAGTAGCCTTTAAGGCATATGCTGTGCAAAACAGCTATACGGCAGAGAAGGTAATGAGTCTCCTACAGGGGGAAGGAACTAATGGTAATGGCTATAATTACACGGCAAATACAAGCCAGTCCAGCAGCTATGTTAATATTGAATTTGAGGCTACACTGACTACAAAGGTTCAGGAGGGCTTTACCAATCAGTCGCCACATCAGATTTATGGGCGTCCTCATTATGGACATGGGGCCCATCACGGACGGGGGAATCATGGTGCGCCAGTGCAGGCAGAGCAGGATTCCGTTAAGCCTCAGCAGGGAAATGAAGCTCAGCAGGGCAACGTTGTACGGCTGGAAGCCGGGTCAGTGGAGGAATTGATTGAAAAGGCAAAAAATATAGTATGGGATGAGTGATACCACGATGTGATATGATATTCAGAGGGAGCTCAAAGCTCCCCTGAATAATTATCATTTCACTTGACATTTTATTGGATATAGAATACCATTATTGCGTAAACTGAATATTGACTCATCAAGAGCAGTGGAGGGACTGGCCCTGTGAAGCTGCGGCAACCATTGATTGTGAATCAAAACGGTGCTAATTCCTGATGGCATACTGCCAAAAGATGAGAGAATTTATTGGCTCTCTCATTGAAGAGAGTTTTTTATTTTGTTTATAAAGATGTAAGGAAAAAGACCGCTGCGGTGGGGATGTTATTCAGATTGTTTCAAAAATTTAAGGAGGCGTTTTTATGGGAAAGCGTTTGTTGTTTACTTCTGAGTCCGTAACAGAAGGCCATCCTGATAAGGTAGCTGATCAGATATCTGACAGCATTTTGGATGCGATTTTGGCTAAGGACCCATATGGTCGGGTTGCCTGTGAAACCCTAGTTACTACCGGACAGGCTCATATTGCTGGAGAAATATCCACTAGCTGTTATGTTGACATTGCCAAGATTGTTCGTGAGACAGTCCGTAAGATAGGTTATATACGGGCAAAGTATGGCTTTGATGCTGATACCTGTGGTATTTTAGTTTCATTGGATGAACAGTCACCGGATATTGCTCAGGGTGTTGATAAAGCTCTGGAGGTTCGGGATGGTGACGACGAAGCAACTGGCGCCGGAGATCAGGGCATGATGTTTGGGTATGCCTGCAACGAGACCCCTGAGTTCATGCCGATGCCGATTGCATTGGCGCATCGTCTGTCCCGCCGGTTGGCTGAGGTCCGCAAGAATGGTACTATTCCGTATCTTCGTCCTGACGGAAAGACTCAGGTTACTGTAGCCTATGAGGATGGAAAGCCGGTAGCGATAGACACCATAGTTATTTCCACTCAGCATGATGAGGATGTTACCCTGGACCAGATTCGCAAGGACCTAATCGAGCATGTGGTAAAGGCTGTGGTACCGGCTGAGCTGCTTAGTGATGAGACAAAGTATTTCATAAATCCTACCGGTAAGTTTGTTATTGGTGGTCCACAGGGAGACTGTGGTCTTACTGGCCGCAAAATTATTGTTGATACCTATGGTGGTATGGCCCGTCATGGAGGCGGCGCATTCTCCGGCAAGGATCCAACAAAGGTTGACCGTTCTGGGGCCTATGCTGCCCGCTATGTGGCCAAGAATATTGTGGCCGCTGGTTTGGCTGAACGGGCTGAGGTGCAGCTGGCTTACGCTATAGGTGTTGCCCGCCCAGTGTCTGTAATGGTTGAAACCTTCGGTACCGGCAAGGTTGATGACCGCACCCTGGAAGACCTTGTACAGAAGAATTTTGACCTGCGTCCAGATGGGATTATAAAGATGTTGGACCTTCGTCGTCCTATTTATGCCCAGACAGCAGCATATGGACATTTTGGCCGGGTAGATATTGACCTGCCATGGGAGCATACAGATAAGGCTGAGGAGCTTAAAAAGCAGGCAGGAATTTAAAATAAATGATTAATGGCAACCTCATTTTTGGGGTTGCTTTTTATTTTGAAATCTTAGTGAATACAAGCCACAGGCGTAGTATGAGCTAAGATTTCATGTAAGGACGTGTGGACATTGTTAAGTGCCCAGTAAGTTTATCCGATGCTAACGGGTGCTAAGACTCCTTCCTCTTAGGTGGGAGTTAAGCACCCGTAAAGCCCTGGGTAAATTCAACTAAATTCAGGTGGAGTTAAAACTCCATCTGAATAAGTTATCATTTATTTTCAAATTTGCGTTCATGGGGGTAAAAATGTATAATGTAAGAGTTGATTAATAATATAGGTGAGTAATTTAATGCATATTTTCAATAAATTCAGTGAGATAAAAGGCTTTCTCAAGGGCAAGAGTACAGCTATAGCTTTGGGAACCTTTGATGGCGTTCATGTAGGACATCAAAGTATTATTCGTCAGGCCATACAGCTTGCCAGAGCCCATGGCTTAGTGGCCGTGGTATTTACTTTTGTCAACCATCCCTTATCTGTGGTGGCACCGGATCGGGTTCCTGTGCAGATTGGGGATAACATATCCAAAGCCACTTTTATGGAGGAATTGGGTGTGGATGTGCTTTTGAGCATTTCTTTTTCGGAGAAGCTGTCACGGCAAAGTCCTGAGGAATTTTTGGACATCCTTTGTCAAAGCTGCAATCCCAGGTTCATTGTTACTGGACCTAATTTTACCTTTGGACGCAAGGGCAAGGGTAATCCCCGGCTCCTTGCCAGACTGGCCTCGGAGTATGGCTTTGTGGCTGAGGTGGGGCAGGCCGTACAGCTGGACGGTCGCATGGTGAGTAGTACACAAATTCGTGGCCTTATAGAAGCTGGTGAGCTGGATAAAACCAACGAATATCTGAGTAGGCCCTTTAGCTTTGGTGGACGGGTTGTCCACGGTGACCATCGGGGACGTACCATAGGATTCCCTACGGCAAATCTCAATATCTCGGAAAAGCGTGCTATGCTGCCAAATGGTGCTTATGGAGTATATGTCCTTTTAGATGGCGAAAAATATAAGGGAATAGCCAACATAGGTGATAATCCGACCTTTAAGGGCTGTGACAGGCGGTTGGAGGTTCATATTCTCGATTTTAAGGGTGATATTTATGATCAGCCCCTTACTGTACAATTTGTAAAAAAATTACGGGACGAAAAAAAATTCAGTGGAATAGATGGACTGGTAAAACAGTTACGGATAGATGAAGAAAAGGCAAGACAAATTTTGTAAGAATTGGAAAATTTGTGAATTGTCTTAAATAAGGTAGTGCTTTTGTTAAATTATGAATAGAAGAAGCTTTATAAAGAAAATGCTGGGAGCTGTTGTGGCTGCCACAGCGTTATCATTTATTCCCTCTGGTGAACAGGCGTTGGCTGCGACTAAGTGGCGAAATGGCGGCCTGCACATACGGGAGAACAATTTTAAATTTGCGGAAATGCCAACAAAACGTAAGGCAACAAACCGAATAATCATTCATCATGCAGGATTGCCCAAGGATAGGGATATGACTGCTGCGGAAATTCATCGTTTGCACAGGGATAACAATGGTTGGGCCGGAATAGGGTATCACTACGTTATCCGAAAGGATGGTCTTATAGAGCGTGGACGGGGCTGGAACATGGTTGGAGCCCATGCCTATAAAAATAACGATGACTCAGTGGGAATAGTGCTGACTGGGAATTTTAATATTGGCTCACCTACAACAAGTCAGATAAAATCCCTGGAAAATCTGTTGACCACCCTGTGTGGTGTCTATAGACTCATTCCTGATGAGCTATCTGTCATTGGTCATCGGGATGTGAATTCCACAGCCTGTCCTGGTGATATGCTGTATGATATGTTGCCTCAAATAAGAAAACGGGTCCTTAAACGGATGAGTTTGGATTTGCCGGAGGATTAAAATTCACTTTACAAAGTGCTGATGTTATAGTACAATATCACCCGTGTGCTGGTGCACTACTTACCCTTACTTAGACAATGGTCTCTCCGTCCTTGCCTCAGTATGTGGAATTATTTAATAATTAGGAGGATTTACAATGTTAACAAAAGAAGCAAAACAGGAAATCATGCAGAAGTATGCCATTCATGAAGGAGATGTTGGTTCTCCAGAGGTTCAGATTGCGGTTCTTACTGCCCGTATTTCTTACCTCACTGAGCATCTTAAGGATCACAAGAAGGATCACCATTCCCGTCGTGGCCTTTTGATGATGGTTGGTCGTCGTCGTCGTTTCTTGGCTTATCTTAAGAAAATTGATATTGAGCGCTATCGTGCAATAGTTTCCAAGCTCAATCTCCGTAAGTAATTTGAATTATTATTTACATCGGATTTGTTATTGCTAGATAAATCGCCGTCAGGACTGGAGCCTGGTGGCGGTTTTTTATTGCTATAGAGGTGAAGTTGGTGTAAAATCAACATATCTTTATTTATAAGGAGGCGATGGGGTTATGCCAATTATGGACGGGAAAATTCAGCATATTACTGATGCTATATTTAATGACGTGCTGGAAGCGCATAAGGCAAGCACATTATTTGAACATATGCAGGTGGACAGGGAGATTATCATTAAAATATTGGCGAATCTGGAGGCTATTTTGTTTCCGGCACATTTTGCCAATCAGAAAAATCCGGGCAGCTATTATCTTAGATATGAAATGAGTGCCAGATTGTCAGAGGTGGTGCTGGATCTGACCGGACAGATTATTGTTTGTCTGCAAAAGCATAAGGATTTTAAACACAAATCCATGGAGGTTATTCAGGAGCACGCAGAATCAGTGGTGGGGGTGTTTATAGAAGCCCTGCCTAGAATAAGGGCGTTACTAAAAAAGGATATTGAAGCCGGCTATGATGGTGACCCCGCTGCCACCAGCTTTGATGAAATAATATTTTCATATCCGGGCTTTTATGCCATTATGGTAAATCGCATAGCCCATGAATTGTACAAGCTTGAAATACCAATGATTCCAAGAATTATGACTGAGCATGCCCATAGCCGGACAGGAGTGGACATTCATCCGGGAGCTCAAATCGGCGAATATTTTTTCATTGACCACGGCACAGGAGTGGTGATTGGTGAAACTACAGTTATAGGTCATCATGTAAAGCTGTATCAGGGAGTAACCCTGGGTGGTCTTTCCACCAGAGGGGGTCAAAGCTTGCGAGGCATGCGACGTCATCCAACGATAGGGGATAATGTGACAATTTATTCCAATGCTTCTATTTTAGGGGGAGAAACAATTATTGGGGATGGCTGTGTAATAAGTGGCAACTGCTTCATAACCAGCTCAGTGCCTCCGGGAATGCGGGTGAGCAACGCGAAGGGGGAGCTGCAGATAATACCGGATACTAAAAACAAATAGATAGATAATATAGGCTGAGAAAACAGATGATTGTTTCTCAGCTTTTTTGGTGGTGAAGTTTGTAATAAGAACACTTATTCTGCCAACTTACCGAAAAAATTCTCGCCAACTCGCAGAAAAAATTGACAAAACCCTTTATTGGCAACGTTGTCAGTTTTTTATGGCAGACGAAAACCAGACTTGATTTTAGATGAATTATATGATTATTGCTGTTACCAAAAATACCAGCCAACAAAGTAATCTTTGCCGGCTGGTATTTTTTGTATGAAATCTTAGTGAATACAAGCCAAAGGCGTAGTATGAGCTTAGATTTCATGTAAGGGCGTGTGGACACTGTTAAGTGTCCAGTAAGTTTTGCATGAATTTAGATTTTTTTATCCTGTTTTATTCTTTGAATACATTTCTATGATTATTAATGACCTCAGCCATGATTTTTTTGCCAACTATGTCAGGGTGAAGTCCGTCATTGGCAAGGCTTGGGTCCATGATAGTATGGCTTGAGTCATAAAAGTATGGCTCTAAATCAATGTAATAAGGCTTGGTCTTTATATATTTATTTATCTGTTGCATCTTTATGTACCAGTTGGGGTCAGTTGGAGTGTGAAAGGCCAGCATGATATTTGTAGGGTTCACTGGTGGCAGGGTCAGTAATATTGGCCGTATATCATTTTGTATGCATTTTAGATAAATTCCCTCCAAGTCTTCTATAACTGTTTCGGCAGAAATTGCCGGGGACCTGAGAGAATTGGAGCCGGTAAGTATTATCAGATTTACCGGCTTTATTGGAAGCACATCCCGGTCAAACCGTTCCAGGGAGGTGGTTGATGTATCACCACTTCGACCAATATTAATGGCCGGAAAATCAAGATATGTGGTATAGCTGTATTCCATGCTGGAGGGTGAGAAGGACACGGCACCACCACCATGGGTTATGCTGTCGCCAAATACTGCAGCATTTGGCCGGCCGGTGTTGGCTGGTACTTCAAAGCTGTCGGTATCAGAATAAACTCCAATGGTATTTCCCTGGACATCTATTGCCCGTACCCGCCAATAGTATTTGCCGGCATAATACCGTGGGTATTCATCATAGCAGCTAAAGGCATCATTCACTATTTTAGACCAAGCTCTGTTGGGAGTAGGCTGAGTATTATTTTCTTCAACGGGTGGCTGTGACATAAGCTCCACCTCATAGCGGATTGCCCCAAACATCGGAATCCAGTGATATACGGGATAAACTGGCTGCCTAAAGCCAGGCATTACATCAAAGTTGTTTAAAAGAGGCTTTTGCGGGATGGCCTTTCTCTGGTCAATTACTATAGGCTCTGCTGTTGAAAAGACGCCAATGGGCTCTTTTCTCAGATTAAGGGCTCGTACCCGCCAATAAAGCGTCTTATATCCCAAATATGGTCGCAAATCAAATTGTATGCCATTGGTAAAAACCTGTTGGGTGGAGGTGAGATGGTTGGTTTTTGACAAGGTGGTTGTGTTTTCAGCGTCTGGGGGACCGGATAAAATCTCCAGCTCGTAAAGAACGCCATCTGGTACACTGTGCCACACAAGATAGGGGATTACGCTGGCGGGGTTATCATCTGTGTATCTGTATATTGGTATTGGACGTACTGGATTAGTGTAATTGGGATTTGCCAATACAGGCTCTTCGGATGACAATTTGCCAAATATACCATAGGCTGTAACCTTATAATAGGTTGGTATGGCAGTGGTGGGGACATCATAGGTGTCAGAAAAGGTGTATTCTGATTTTATGTAGTGATATTCTTCAGTATCAGGAACCCGACCAGTGGTTTTGGTATATGTGTCTACCTTGTAAAAGCAGGGATAAGGATACCGGTCCCAAGTCATGGTCATTTTTCCTTGGGTTTCACTGAAGCTGGCTGCTATAGTGTAGTCCTTTAGACCAAATAAATCCGTTTTTTCTGTTAGGAATATGCATATGGCTACAAAACTGAATATAAGCAGAAAAAAAGAAACAAAAAAAAGTAATATTTTCTTCATTAAGTTATCACCTTATCAAATTTGTTCAATAAAAAACATTATACAATAAAATATTGAATACAACAATCAAAGCTTTTTGTGTATATTTCTTTTCAAATTATGATTTAGTTAGTATAATTATAGAGATTTGAAGAGTTATTTTACCCTATGCTAACGGGCGCTAAGGCTCCCATCCTCTTAGGTGGGAGTTAAGCGCCCATAGGCTTAGAATTTATTCGACTAATATTCAGTGGGAGTTTAAAGCTCCCACTGAATAAGTCTCATTTTACTAATGATGTCATATAATGGAGACGGATATATATGGAAATCAATCAGGAATTTGTTAATGAATTATCGCTTGTTTTGCCAAAGGAGCAGTTTTATATAAATGAACCAATGCGGAAGCATACAACCTTTAATATTGGGGGGCCGGCAGATTATCTTATTTTTCCGGCAGATATTCC
>JAFVER010000159.1 GCA_017475925.1 Anaerovibrio sp.
ATGTCCTCCTGATGTGTTAGTTAGTCGTAACTGGCAGGTCACGATATAATACTAACACATCAGGAGTTTTATTGTCTTTGGACGCATAGCTAAAGCTTTTTGGAACCACGCGACTATCGCGTGGTTTTCTTTATACAAAAAACGCCCGTAGGCAATTAAAATGCCAGGGTGTGTTGATTATTCCATAAACTTATGCATCATTTATTTCACATCCATTTAGAACAACTACATTATCTTTTCCAAGTACAGGCACCGCCCTGACATTCACCGCTTTGACTATAAGCACTCGGCTGTGAATTACTGGATTGGTCATCATTTGCAGCCAACACCGGCATTGTCAGCAACAGCAGACAGGCTGCCACCAACAGTAAAATTTTCTTTAACATCAACAACACCTCTCTTTTGGGTTCCTTAATCAAACTTCCCATGTATATATTAATGAAAAATAGGTGTAATACAAATAACCAGACATTAACCCCTTCTGTCACTTCGTGACATCTCCCCCAAGGGAGACAAGCTCATCATTTTTATAACTGTATACCAGAAAATTTTTGCTCCCTGCCTAAATACAACGCCTGGTGAGGACAGGCCTCTATACATTTTCCACACATTATACATTCAGCAGATGCAGTCTGACGGGCCGGATTAATATTCATAGGGCAAATCTCCTGGCATTTACCACAAGCTATACACCGCTGTTCTGCCAACCGCAACCTATAGAGGCTGACAGGATTCAATAAGCCATAAATAGCCCCCAGCGGACAAAGGGTTTTGCAAAAGAAGCGATAAATAAACATACAGCCGACCACTACACCAATCAAAATAAAAAATTTCCAAGCAAACAGTATGCCCGCTGCCTGTCGAAATTCTGGATGGGTAATCAACAAAGGGATAGCTCCCTCCAGTGTCCCCGCCGGACAAATATACTCACAAAAAGCCGGCAGCCCTTTGCGTCCATAAATAGCTCCCCCTAAGGGCACCAGCAATACAAAAATCACCAGCACAGCATATTTGACATATATCAAGGGCGGAAACAATTTTTTCTTGGGCACGGGAAGCTTATGCAACAATTCCTGAAAAAAACCGAAGGGACAAAGAAAACCGCATACAAACCGTCCCATCAGTAGCCCCAGCAACAGAAGAACCCCACTGACGTAAAAGCTTATGCCAAAGCCTGTGGTTCCCCCCACCGTTTGCAAGGCACCTATGGGACAAGAAAGGGCTGCCGACGGGCAGGAATAGCAGTTGAGGCCTGGGGCGCACAGATTTTTCCCCGGTCCCTTGTAGATTTTCCCGGAAAGCAGGTTGGTTAGCTCCCAATTGGTGAGAAATGTCGTCATTATCTGCACGAATCTACGGCGCAAGCCAAAGGTGAAGCCCATATCCTCACCCCAGTCCTATACATTCCATGCAAACGCGGATGGCCTTCTGAAAAACCAGGGCCACTTCACCTCGCCATATGCCAAAAAACATACTGCCTACAGCCACCAGCAAAAGCAGCAGCCGCTTTCTTCCCACTGTTATCACTTCAGATACCTCGCCAAAAGCTCCTTATATCTTGCCACGTCCGCCCCTACTACAGACTCACCAATGATATTACCCTCAGAATCCACAAAAATAGTAGTAGGAACAGCCTCAACACCGTCCAGATAACTCATGATGCCCTCGTCAGGTATAATATTTACAAATTTAACATTTGCATCTGCTGTAATTTTTTTTGCCGCATTTATTGTTTCCGTATCATTTTTGTCGCGTACATCGCAGACAATGCCAATAATCTGGGCATCAGCCGGCATTTGACCGGCCCATTTCCCCAGCTCCGGCATCTCCCCAATACACGGTGGGCAGAAGGTTCCCCAAATATTGACCACAGAAATCTTTTTACCCTTAAAGATGTCCTGAGTAACGACGTTGCCTGCTATATCAACAGACTTAAAGGCAGGAAACTTTTTCTGTTGAGTCGTGGACGAAGCATTTTCTGCCAAACACCCGGCAGACAACAATAGAATTGTCAGCAAAACCATAGCCATACTTGTTAATTTGATCATCTTCTTCATGTATACATCATTCTCCTTTAAAAATATTTAAATATGAAATTAATTTTCAGATATTTCTACCCAAATATCGTACTGTTACAACCAATACTGTCTTTTCTGTCTCGTCAATACGAAAAATAGCAACATAGTTGTCAATCAGAAGCTGTTTATAATCTTTACCAGAATATCGACCAATTAATCTATCTTGATGTGCATAGGGAAAGAACTCCAATCCCAAAATTGCTTCTTTTATTCTATCCACCTGAGCCTTGGCGTTTTCAGGGTCCAGTTTTTCATTGGCAATATATCTATAAATATTGTCAATATCCATATAAGCAACCTTTAATAATTTTACTTTATACTTAACCAAAATATTTTTTCTCCAATTCATCAAAGGCAGCTTTTGCTTCTACTGTTTCACCAGTTTCGGCAAATTCCTTCTCTGCCTTATAAATTGCATAATCAATGCTATTTTCCCGCATAAAGCTATCGTAAAGTTCACTGCTCATAACCACCAAATCACTGTAACCATTTTTTGTAATAAAAATCGGCTCCCTAGACTTATGGGCGAGAGAAGATAATTCATTTGTATTCCTTAAATCCTTTATAGGCATAATTAATGGCATAATATTCCCTCCCTTTTGTTTATATCACAGCATAATTATAGCATATTTATGTATGGATAACTATAAAATAAATGATAACTTATTCAGATGGAGTTTTAACTCCACCTGAATTTAGTTAAATTTACCCAGGGCTATACGGGTGCTTAACTCCCACCTAAGAGGAAGGAGTCTTAGCACCCGTTAGCATCGGATAAATAATGAAACTTTTTATTCTCATTTATCCTACAGCTGCGGCTAAAGCCTCGCCGATTGGCTCCCGTATTACCAAAGCTGCTGTCATATCGGCTTTGGTGGGAGTCTTGTTTATCACCACGAGCTTGTTTCCCCTAAAATAATCTACCAGTCCTGCAGCTGGGTACACAGCCAGGGAGGTTCCGCCAATAATCAGTAAATCTGCCTGGCGAATGGCTCTGACTGAGGCCTCAATCACCGCATTTTTTAATGCTTCCTCATATAAAACCACATCCGGGCGAACAATACCCCCACATTCGGGGCAATGAGGAACAGGCTTATTGTCAGCATTTAGGACATACTCCAAAGTATATTCCCTGCCACAGTCCATACAATACCACTTCATAAGGGTTCCATGTAGCTCGTATACCTGTTCACTGCCTGCCAGCTGATGCAGTCCATCAATATTTTGGGTTACTACAGCCAGTAATTTTCCCTGCTGCTCCAGCTTTGCCAGTGCTTTATGGCCGGCATTTGGTTTGGCATCGAGAAATATCATTTTATCAAATAGAAAATCAAAAAACTCATGAGGATGATTTATTAAAAAGCTGTGGGACACCATTTCCTCCGGGCTGAATTCCCTGTTTAATTTTTGATTATATATGCCATTGGCACTGCGAAAATCCGGTATCCCTGACTCAGTGGACATACCAGCTCCCCCGAAGAAAACAATTTTTGAGCTGTCATCGATAATTTTTGCCAGCTTATCAATCTCACTCATGTATTATTCCTCCTGTTATCTTAAAATATACCTACAAACATCTGATAGAAATATAACTATTCAGACATTTCTTTCAGATATTTTGATTGTTTTCTTCCCATATAAATTACAGCATTAACCTTAACGGTTAAATTTTCATCATCGACTAAAAAATATATGTAGTAATTTTTAACTTGCATTCTACGAACACCAATATTTTTCCATGGTTGGCTGCTTACTAAATTTATTCGTTTAGGCATTGACGAAAGAGAGTTTATCGCTTTATAAAATTCGGTGTGTAATTCTAAGGCTGCTTGTACAGCACAAAGTTCTTTAGCAATATAAATAATTATCTCTTGTATATCTTTTTGTGCTTCTGGAAGAATTATAACTTTATATGTTTCAGACATATGATTTCAAAATATCCTGCTTTAGAGAACTAAAGAATTTATCTGCCGTTACTCCTACGTTTGAGTTTGCCTGTTCCACACCTCTTGCCATTTTTGCATCAAATTCCTCTTTGGTCATTTCATTTAAAGACACAGGAGCTTTTGGGGGAATTGACGGACGAAAAGGCAATCCATTCCACATTATGATTTGGCGATAAAACATATTTATTCCACTGGAAACTGATATACCTAAATCTGCTAAGATTGCCTCGGCTTGTTCTTTTATTTCTGGTTCAACCCTAGCTGTTACATTTGATGTTTTTATAGCCATATAATCACCACCTATGTTAATTTTATTTTTTTGTACTCCATTTTGCAATACATTTTTAAATATAAAAATATGAAAAAGCCGACCTTATAAAAAAGTCGGCTAAAAATCAAATGGTCGGGATGACAGGATTCGAACCTGCGGCCTCATCGTCCCGAACGATGCGCGCTACCAAACTGTGCCACATCCCGTTTGCACCTATTTATTATAGCAAAAAAAGCAGCATTGTCAAATACTAAAGCTTTTGTTTCATTATATCGGCAATCTTCTGCACCTTCATACCGATAACAACCTGTACATTATTATCCCCAAGCTTAAACACGCCCTTTGCACCGGCAGCCTTTAGCTTGTTTTCATCTACTGCAGTATCATCCTTTAGCTCCAACCGCAATCTTGTGGCACAATTATCTAATACAACAATATTTCCGACTCCACCTAAGCCCTGGAACAAGGCTTCAATATCGATGCCCTCTACAGCTTCTTTAATATCAGCTTTTTCAATGCTTTCCTCCATATCCTCCATATCCTCCGGTTCATTGCCAGGGGTAGGAAGATTAAACTGACGGATTAATACTCTGAAAACGACATAGAAAACTACAAAGGCAACAATTCCCAACGGCAAAATAAGCCAGGTGTTTTGAGCAGCCGGTAACGAGGATGAGAATAAAAGGTCCGTAGCCCCGGCCGAAAAGGAAAATCCAGCCCTGAAGCCCAGCAAAGCTGTAGCGTAGCTAAATATACCATAGAGCAGAGCATAAGCTACATAAAGCATTGGCGCACAAAACATAAAAGCAAATTCAAAGGGCTCAGTTACACCGCAGACAAAGGAGCACAATGCTGCTGACCCTAAAATACCAATGACATATTTTCTGCGTTTTGGATTGGCACAATGAATTATTGCCAGGGCAGCACCAGGAATACCAAACATCATACACGGGAAGAAACCGGACATATATATTCCCAGAGACCAAGGAACATCGGCATCTGTGTGTCCTGCCCAAAAATGAGTAAGATCACCTAAACCAATTGTATCAAACCAAAATACATTGTTAAGTGCATGATGCAACCCCAATGGGATTAGCAGACGGTTAAGGAAGGCATAAATTCCGGCTCCCACTGCCCCCATATCAGCAATTCCCTGTCCCAGACTTACCAGACCACCAAACAATATCGGCCAAATAAAGAACAGAACAGCCGCCACTAGAATTGAAACCAATCCAGATATGATTACCGTACATCTTCTCCGACTGAAAAAGGCCAGCCATTCCGGCAAATCAGTATTTTTAAACCGATTATATATCTGGGCACCAATAATACCGGTCAAAATACCAATGAATGGGTTTTCTATTTTCTGGAAAGCCAGCAGCGAAGCCGGCTGGTCGGCAATAGTTGGCATAAGCAGCTTGACAAAATCCACCTGTAAAAGAGTGGTAATAATCAGCCATGAAACCAGTGCTGTAAGTCCAGCCGTACCATTTTGGTCGTCAGACATCCCCACGCCAACTCCCACGGCAAACAACAGGGCAATATGGTCAATTAAGGCTCCGCCGGCCTTTACCAAAAACATGCCAACAACAGGCATAGTACCAGTTATTTCACCGCCCTGCATGGAGGCAGGACACAACAAATAACCTATACCCATAAGAATACCACATAAAGGCAGACAAGCTACCGGCAGCATAAGTGACTTGCCGATTTTTTGAAGAAATTTCATCATTATAACAAATCCTCCTAAATATAATCATCATCCATAACTTTATCCTGATTAAATACATATTCCACAAAAGCATCTTCTTCCATGGGCTTGGCAAAATAATAGCCCTGTATCATATCAGCCCCGTAGCTCTGAAGCACCTCAAGCTGCTCCTTGGATTCAACCCCTTCAACCACAGTATTCATCTCAAGACTATTGGCCAGGGAAATACAGCCATGCAGGATACTGCTGCGTTTTTTATTATTGATTTCATTCATAAATGACTTATCCAGCTTTATAGTATCAAGAGGCAGCTCGCCTAATACATTTAAGGAAGAATAGCCTGAGCCAAAATCATCCAGCTCAATTTTAAAGCCACTGTCCTTGCACTGCTGAAGGGTATTTTGCAGCTCACTTAATCTTGCTTCAAAAATATTTTCAGTAACCTCCAAATGAAGCAGACTTCGGTCTATATCATATTTATCGGTAATACTAATGAGCTTATTGACAAAATCTTGCTCTCGGAAATTCAGTCGGGAAAAATTCACCGATACAGGAAAGGACTTCATTCCCAAAGATGTCCAACGATTGAGATACTTGCAGGTCTGTTCCCAAACATACATATCCACCTCTGTTATAAAGCCACTGTCTTCCATTACAGGAATAAACTCGTTGGGATAAATATCCCCCAGCTCAGAATGACGCCAACGAAGCAATGTTTCCGCACCCTCCAGCGCACCGGTGTACGCATTGTGTTTAGGCTGGAATACCAGATAAAACTCCCCCTTTTTTAGGGAATTACGCATATCATGCTCCATTTGGCTGTAACGTTCCAACTCCTCAAGTATTTTATCCTCATAAAATGCATATAACCTGCCATATTTATGCTTTATGGGCTTAAGAGCCATAACCGCCCGATCACAGGCTATAGCTGCTGACGTTGAACTGTCAACATTCTCATAAATACCTAAACGGTATACCATGTCTTTAAAGGAAACACCCTGCTTGACAAGCTGATATGTATAATTAACAAAATCATCTGTCAACAGCCCCGTATGCTCCATAAAGGTTACAAACTGATCAGCGCCATAACGCCCTAATAAAATGTCGTCACTTTTATTTGCCTGGAGAAACTCACTAATTTCTACAATCAACTTATCGCCAAATTCATAGCCGTAGTGCTCGTTGATTAATTTAAAATCCACTATGTCGGAAACAACAATATCATATTTTTTTTTCGGATTAGCAGCCATAATCTGGTCAGCCTTCTCACAAAAGGCCCGGCGATTCAGCAGCCCGGTCAAATGATCATAGCTTACATCATCCCTGGTCTGGTCCTTTGCCGTCTCCAATATACTTCTGTTGCCAACAGTCGTGCTGGGAACGTATGAACGCACCGTAATAAAGCCGGAAAAACAATCATCTGTATCAGGTAAGTATTCCATAATAACTGGCTGATAGTTGTCTTCTTTCCCCATAAGACGAAGATAAATTAACTTCAAGGAACCATTTGCGCATTTTTTACAAAGCTTTTTTAAATTTGAAGGTGCAATAAATTCAACGAATTTTTGGCGTACACTTTCATGGCACATTCCACTGTTGATAAAAGTGTTTAACCATTCACTAAAAGCAATGTTGTTAATATCAATAGACAAGTATTGCTGTTCAAAGGCATCCATCTTTAAAATGCTAAAGCTGTCTTTTCGCAAATTTACATGTATTACCTTATGATAAGAGCTGCCTAACAAACGCTTTATAAAAAGCTGTCGCATCTCCTGTGCATCGTGCATACAAATACCCCTCCGAGACATATTCATATAGATGACAATTTCAAACTTCCCATATAGAAAAAGTGAAGAAAGCTAGGTGTATTGTCTATAAGTGGACATTATTTTGCCTTGGTATATAGTGCACTGACACAATGATATTTTGACAAACGCCACCATATATACCACCAACTGCTTTGTTGTCGTCAATCGACATAGCCACCGCTATGTCTCATTCCTCCGCCTCGCATTTGGTGGCA
>JAFVER010000160.1 GCA_017475925.1 Anaerovibrio sp.
ACATAGCCTGTTCCGGCAACAGCAATATTCATTGTTATTTCCCTCTTATCACAGCATTCAAAACGAATTTACTGTTTGTTTTAAAATATCTAATAAAAAGCCGTTTAGGGTCCTGGACTAGCCTATGGAGCCACTCCATATTATTTTTTTGCATCCACATTGGAGCTCTTTTTATATTACCTGCAAAATAATCAAAAGCCGCTCCCACACCTACCATGAAGCCGCTAACTTTTCCCTGATGCTGTGCCATCCATTGTTCCTGTTTAGGAGCTCCAAGTCCTACCCAAATAAAATCAGGAGCACTTCTATTGATAATATCAACTATTTGCAAATTCTCCTCATGAGTAAGCGAACGAAAAGGAGGACTATACATCCCTGTTATTTGAACACCGGGAAACTCTTGGTTAATTTTAATTCTTAATTTTTCCAATGTATCCTGTGTTGAGCCATAAAAATAATGCTTATATTCATTTTCTTTACTAATTCTTAATATTTCTCTCAAAAAATCAGGACCTGTAGTACGAGCCATTTGATTGTATCCTCGGCTTCGACCTACAGAAGAAAGTGGCCCACCATCTGGAATTGCCATAATTCCACCGTTTTGAATATCACAATAATATTTATTTTCATATGCCATTACTGTAGTATGAACATTACTCACACACATATAGTTTCCTGAAAGATTTTTAATGTTTTTCTGCGTAAAATCTACCAACCAGTCCATATTAATTGCTGCAATATCTACTCCTAATATGTTACACAATGGTATTTTATTTTTATCAACTTTGTGCTGATATGACATACAAAACCTCATAAATATACATTTATATAACAACTTGACTTATTTATTGATATATGATATTTAGTAGGAAAGTTAGATTTTCTTACCAATAAGGAGGAATGTAAAATGTTAACAGTACTTCGAGCAAAATCACAAATTACTATCCCGAGTAATATTGTTACTAACCTTGGATTAAAAGAAGGTGACCAATTAGATATTTATGAAGAAAATGGATCTATTCGATTAATGCCTGTAGTTGTATATCCAAAATATTATGTAGAACAACTACAATCTGAAATAAAGATGGTAAAGGAAGCTATCCAGGAAGGTAAACAACCTGTTTTTGATAATCTTGATTCTCTGTTTGAGCAACTGGAGGAAGATTAATGCTTCAAATTACCTACTCAGACAGATTTAAAAAGCACTACAAAAAACTTGAAAAACAAGAGAAAGAACAGTTTAAGCAAAAATTAAGGCTCTTTATAAACAATCCAAGACATCCATCACTACGCACAAAGCGAATTCAAGGAAGTGATAATCTTTTTGAATTCAGTATCAATATGAATATTCGCGTTATTTGGTACTATGAGGGTGATAACCTAGTGGTGCTTATTGATGTTGGACACCATGATGTAATAAAAGGTTATTAATAATACCTCATCCGTCTATAACCCCCTCTGTCAACTTCGTTGACATCTCCCCCCCAAGGGAGACGAGTACTTATTATTTCGAATTACAAATCAATATGCACCTCATCCGTCAGCCTAACGGCTGCCACCTTCTCCATAGGAGAAGGCTTTATAATTACGCATTAACCCCCTCAGCCTATTTCATAGGCAGCTCCCCCAAGGGAGCCAAAGTTTCACTGCGCCTCAAAATTGAAGGCTATACCATCTCTTCCTTCCTATACAGCCAGAAGCCATAAATAAGGCAGAGGACTACACCTACACCCATACCACCCAATGTAATGAGCGTTCTTTTGGGAGCGCTCTTTTTTGTTGGCAGGTTTGCTTTATCTATTACTTGTATATCCATGCTCTCCATAGTTGCCTGTATACGGGACTGCTCGCTTTGTTTTACCAATGCCACATATACTTCATTTTTTATCTCGGCATCTCTCTTTAGCTTTACATATTCCATGGCATCCTCGGACAGCTTGGCCATATCGGACTCACTGTCGGCCATCTGAGCTCTCACTGCTGCTTCGCTGGCACTGGCTACTGCCATATCCACCTGTGCCATGGCCTGTGCCTGTACCAAAGCCGACTGAGTAGGATTCATTGTGGCAGTACCACTGGCCACTGCCGCTGCCACTTCATCAGCCAGACTGGTTTTAAGCTTGTTTAGCTGTTCACGGGCACTGATTAAATCTGGGTGACTCTCTGTATATTTTTGCTCAAGCTTTACTATCTCTACTTCCTGAGTTGCTATCTTGTTTCTAAGAGCTACCACCACATCACTGTCTGCCACGTTATAGGCTTCCAGATTGGCATTTTGCTTTCCCAGCTCATTATTGGCAGCCGACAGCTTTGCCCCTGCCGCCTGCTGCTGGACCTGAAATTCCCCAATTGCCTTTGTATAAAGGGCGGTTCTTTCCAACACGGCCTTTGACTGCTCATCAGGAGCATAAACCTTGTGGTCCTTGCTGTAGGCTTCCAGCTTGGCAGCTGCATCGTCAGATTCCTTCTTGGCATTGTCAATTCTTTCATTTAAGAATTTCACCATA
>JAFVER010000161.1 GCA_017475925.1 Anaerovibrio sp.
AGTAATTTTACCCTACGCTAACGGGCGCTAAGGCTCCCATCCTCTTAGGTGGGAGTTAAGCGCCCATAGGCTTAGGATTTATTCGACTAATATTCAGTGGGAGTTTAAAGCTCCCACTGAATAAGTCTCATTTTACCAATGATGTCATACAATGGAGACGGATATATATGGAAATCAATCAGGAATTTGTTGATGAATTAGCACTTGTTTTGCCAAAGGAGCAGTTTTATATAAATGAACCGATGCGGAAGCATACAACCTTTAATATTGGGGGGCCGGCAGATTATCTTATTTTTCCGGCAGATATTCCACAGCTTACGGAAATAATTAAGCTTTTAAACAGGCATGATATTCCCTTTACCATTTTGGGCAATGGCTCCAATGTATTGGTATTGGATAAGGGCATCAGGGGAGCTGTTATAAAATTTCATGCTCCTATGTCCTATAAAAGCTGTGAGGGAAACCGGATTGTGGCTGGTGCCGGGGCTTATTTAAAGCATATATCTCAGTTTGCCGCGGACAATGGTCTTACAGGGATGGAGTTTGCCTGCGGTATTCCGGGCAGCCTTGGTGGTGCAGTGTTTATGAACGCCGGGGCCTATGATGGTGAAATGAAAAATGTGGTAAAGGAAGTAAAAACCGTTACTGCTACGGGAAAAAATTTGACCTATGGTTCAGAGGAGTGCAGCTTTGGTTATCGGCACAGCGTTTTTCAGGCCAATGGACAGGCCATAGCCGAAATCACTTTGGAGCTTTCACCGGGGAATAAGGCTGAAATTGCTGCCAAGATGGAGGACTATACTAAACGGCGGGAGAGCAAACAGCCATTGGAGCTGCCTAGTGCCGGCAGTACTTTCAAGCGGCCAGAGGGGTATTATGCCGGAACCCTTATTGACAATACCGGACTAAAGGGCTTGAAGATTGGTGGCGCACAAATTTCCACCAAGCATGCGGGCTTTGTGGTAAATTCAGGTAATGCAACGGCTCAGGATGTACTGGACCTTATCAAGGAGGTTCAGGACCGGGTATATAAGGAAAAGGGTGTAAGGCTTTATCCTGAGGTAAGGATTATCGGAGAGCAATAATGGGAGTAGAGATTGAACGAAAGTTTCTTATTGACAAAAAGCGGTGGCAGCCAAGTGCTTCAGGGCTTGATATTCGTCAGGGTTATCTCGTAACAGAAGCTCATCGGACGGTTCGGGTGCGAACAAAAGGAAGAAAAGGCTTTCTTACCATAAAGGGGGCCACCAGTGGGATATCCCGCATGGAGCTGGAATATGAAATTCCTTTGTCTGATGCTGAATTATTGTTGGATAATTTGTGTCTGAAGCCATTGATTGAAAAAAAACGCTATATAGAGCAGTACGGCAATCATGTCTGGGAAATTGATGTGTTTTATGGTGATAATGAGGGCCTTGTTGTAGCTGAGGTGGAGCTGTCATCGGCAGATGAGCAGTTTGCTTTACCGGAATGGATTGGTAAGGAGGTTTCAGGAGATAAGCGATATTACAATGCCTGCTTAGTAAAGCACCCTTATAAAGAGTGGTAGTATACTAATGTCTGTTTACTGTGTACTTTTTTAAAAATATGTAATATTTTTTAAAAAAAACAATGATAAAAATGTTGACAAATATTCTTGATAGCGTGACAATATACACATGTTGATTTTGGAGGTTTTTTATGAAGCATGTTTTATCTGTGCTAGTTAAAAATCAGCCAGGTGTGCTGGTACGGGTCGCCAGTATGTTTTCCCGCCGGGAGTTTAATATTGAAAGTCTGACAGTGGGGGAAACAGAAACCAGCGAATTTTCCCGTATTACAGTTATGGTCAGCGGTGATGAGTACATTATCGACCAGGTTATTAAGCAGTTGGGAAAGCTACCTGATGTCGAGGTAGTGAAGCGCTTGGATGGAGGTTCGTCAGTTTATCGTATAATGACCCTGATAAAGGTTCAGGCTGATGACACCAACCGGCTTGATGTTTTGAAAATGGCCGAGCTTTTCGGAGCTCGTGTTATTGATGTTCAGCCCACCACATTGATTTTTGAGATTACCGGTAGCGAGGATAAGGTGAAAGCCTTTAATCGGGTTCTGTCCTCCTATAGGGTTCTGGAGGTCATCCAGACTGGGGTAACTGGTTTGGAGCGTGGGGAGCGTACCATACAAGAATATTGTGAGGAGAGAGAGTATTATGGCAAAAATCTTTTATGATCAGGATGTTAATTGGGAAGTTATTAAGGATAAGACCGTTGCCATTATCGGTTATGGTTCTCAGGGGCACGCCCACGCATTGAACCTTAAGGAAAGCGGGCTGAACGTTATTGTCGGTCTGTATGAGGGCTCTAAGTCCAAGGCTGTTGCCGAGAGTAAGGGTCTGAAGGTTCTTCCAGTTGGTGAGGCAGTTGCAGCTGCTGACATCATCATGATTTTGATTCCTGATGAAAAACAGGCTGAGGTGTACAAGAATGAAATTGCACCAAATCTGAAATCCGGTGCAGCATTGGCTTTCGCCCATGGCTTTAACATTCATTTTCAGCAGATTATTCCACCTAAGGATGTAGATGTATTTATGGTTGCACCAAAGGGACCTGGTCATCTTGTACGTCGTACTTTTGTTGAGGGTGGCGGTGTGCCGGATGTATTTGCGGTAGAGCAGGATGCTACCGGTCATGCCTTTGAGCTGGCCTTGGCTTATGCCCGGGGGATAGGTGGAACTCGTGCCGGCTGTATTCAGACCACCTTTAAAGAAGAAACTGAAACTGACCTCTTTGGTGAGCAGGCTGTTCTTTGCGGTGGTGTATGCTCTTTGATAAAGAATGGCTTTGAGACTCTGGTAGCTGCTGGTTATCAGCCAGAAATTGCATATTTTGAGTGCTTCCATGAGATGAAGCTGATAGTAGACCTCATGTATGAGGGCGGCATGGCCAAGATGCGCAAATCCATTTCCAACACTGCCGAATTTGGTGACTATGTATCAGGGCCACGGGTTGTTGGTGAGCCAAGTCGTAAGGCTATGGAGCAGGTTTTGAAGGAAATTCAGGATGGTACCTTTGCCAACAAGTTCCTGACAGACAATCGGGCAGCTGGCTGGGCTAATTTCTATGCTATGCGCCGCATCAATGCTGAGCATCAGATTGAGGAGGTAGGCGCAAAGCTTCGTGGTATGATGTCCTGGCTTAAAGATGGAGCAGACCTGTCTAAGGATTAAAGCTAATATTGTGATTGACAGCGGCTTACGCCATAATTGGTGTAGGCCGCTATTAAAATAAGTCCATGTAAAGATATTTAGGAGTGAGTTTAGATGGGCATGAATATGACCGAGAAGATTTTGGCAAAGCATGCCGGCTTATCTGTTGTGGAGCCGGGCCAGCTTATTACCTGTAAGCTTGATATGGTTTTGGCAAATGACGTTACTGCACCACCTGCTATAAAGGAGTTTGCTAAAATAGGCAGACCGGTATTTGATAATACCAAAATAGCTCTGGTACCGGATCATTTTACCCCTAACAAGGATATAAAAGCGGCCGGGTTGGCCAAAACTGTCCGGGATTTTGCCAAAGAGCACAAAATAAAAAATTATTTTGAAGTTGGCCGGGTTGGCATCGAACATGTTATATTGCCGGAAAAGGGCATAGTGGCACCAGGGATGTGCATAATTGGTGCTGACTCCCATACCTGTACCTATGGGGCGGTAAATGCCTTTTCCACCGGAGTCGGCTCTACGGATTTAGGCGTTGCCATGGCTACGGGTGAGGCCTGGTTTAAGGTGCCAAAGGCTATAAAGGTAGTACTGAAGGGGAAAAAGCCGGATAATATTTGCGGCAAGGATGTTATTTTGACACTGATTGGCATGATTGGTGTGGATGGTGCTTTGTATAAGGCCTTGGAATTTGCTGGTGAGGGCGTGGCGGAGCTTACCATGACTGACCGACTGACCATTGCCAATATGGCTATTGAAGCCGGTGGAAAAAATGGTATTTTCCCGTATGACAAAATCACAGAGGAATACATGAAGGGGCGTACAGATTACGATTTTACGCCAGTTGCTCCTGATGCTGATGCCAATTATGAAAAGGTTATTGAAATAGATTTGTCCAGTCTGACACCGGTGGTGGCATTCCCACATTTGCCGGAAAACACCCATCCGGTCTCCGAAATAGGTGAAATCAAAATAGACCAGGTGGTTATTGGGTCTTGTACCAATGGACGCCTGGAGGATTTACAGCAGGCGGCCAAGGTACTGAAGGGCCATCAGGTACATCCTGATGTACGTTGTATTATCATTCCTGGGTCTCAACAGGTATATATGGATGCTGTGCATGAGGGCTTGGTGGATATTTTTGTGGAAGCAGGCTGTGCTGTCAGTACACCAACCTGTGGTCCATGCTTAGGTGCCCATATGGGAATAATGACCGCTGGTGAAAAGGCCGTATCTACCACCAATCGTAATTTCCGTGGCCGTATGGGACACGTTGACTCCGAGGTATATCTGGCTGGTCCGTATGTGGCGGCTGCCAGTGCTGTTTTAGGACGTATCGCTGTTCCGGAGGAGGTTGAGTAAAATGGCACATGAAGGAAAAGTATGGCGCTATGGCGACAATATCGACACGGATGTAATCATTCCGGCCCGATATCTTAATTCCTTTGACCCGAAGGATTTGGCAGCGCATTGCATGGAGGACAGTGACGAACATCAGGATGTTCCCTTTGCGGCTAATGTGATAGCCGGGGATATAATGGTGGGCGGAAAAAATTTTGGTTGCGGCTCATCGCGCGAACATGCACCGATTGCCATAAAGGCTTCGGGGGTTCCGGTGGTTATTGCGGCTGATTTTGCCCGTATTTTTTACCGCAACGGCATTAATATTGGCCTACCATTGCTGGAAATCGGCGATGCTGTGAAAAAAATCAATCATGGTGATACCCTTAGGGTAGATGTGGCTACCGGAACAATTGAAAATATTACTACCGGTGATGTATTTCATGCCCAGCCGTTGCCGGGTTTTGTACAGGAAATTGCCAAAGCTGGTGGCTTGATAAACTATATTAAGGAGAAAAAGTAATATGGCCAAGAAGATTGTTGTTATTCCCGGTGATGGAATTGGTGAGGAAATAACAAATTCAGCAGTTGCTGTAATGAAAAGGGTAGCGGAAAGGTTTTCCCTGGACCTGGAGTACGAATACAAGGATGCCGGTGGCACTGCCTATGATAAATTTGGTGTACCTTTACCAGAGGATACATTAAACGCCTGTAAATCAGCTGATGGAATATTATTCGGGGCTGTAGGCGGCGATAAATGGGATAACGTGGAGCCGGCGTTACGACCAGAAAAAGCTATATTAGGCCTTAGAAAGGGCCTGGGACTATATGCCAACCTGCGTCCGGTAAAGGTTGCTGACTCTTTGACCGAATATTCTCCATTAAAGCCTGAACTGGTAAAGGGTGTTGATTTGGTAATTGTCCGTGAGCTGGTAGGGGGAATATATTTTGGCGAAAAATGCGAGTCTGAACAGCACAATGGAGCTGAGCGGGCGTGGGATTTAGAGAATTATTCTGTGCCGGAGGTGCAGCGGATAGCCAGGTTAGCCTTTGAGACTGCCAAGCTGCGGCGAGGCGTTGTTACCTCTGTGGATAAGGCTAACGTATTGGCTACATCCCGGCTGTGGCGCCGGACGGTGGCCCAGGTGGCTAAGGAATATCCTGAGGTGGAGCTAAAAAATCTTTATGTGGATAATACTGCTATGCAGCTGGCGGTACGACCTGCTCAGTTTGATGTTATTCTCACGGGCAATCTGTTTGGGGATATTTTAAGTGATGAGGCAGCAGTAATCGGTGGCTCCATCGGTATGATGCCATCGGCCTCCATTGGGGAGCTTACCAGCCTTTATGAGCCTATTCATGGTTCTGCACCGGATATTGCCGGTAAAGGTATTGCCAATCCGGTTGGCACGATTTTATCAGCAGCCATGCTGTTTAGATATTCTCTGAAGGAGGAGCAGGCAGCTGTTGCCATTGAGCAGGCAGTGGATAAGGCCCTGAATCA
The DNA here is from genome assembly GCA_017475925.1 of Anaerovibrio sp. Taxonomy (GTDB): domain Bacteria; phylum Bacillota; class Negativicutes; order Selenomonadales; family Selenomonadaceae; genus Anaerovibrio. The sequence continues at coordinate 6,045 of JAFVER010000161.1, forward strand.
GGGGTGGCGTACAGCTGACCTCTGGCATGAAGGATTGAAAAAAGCTGATACAGATACAATGACTCAGGCAGTGATTGATTGTATCTAATGGGGGCATGATAGGATGAATGGTGCGCAGGTTGTTGTGAAAATTTTACAGGAGCAGGGGGTTGACACCCTGTTTGGCTATCCTGGGGGCATGATTTTGCCCTTGTATGATGCTCTGTATGATGAAAAAGATATAAAGCAGGTATTGGTAACCCACGAGCAGAATGCTGCTCATGCGGCTGATGGCTATGCCAGGGCAACTGGTAAGGTAGGGGTATGTATTGCCACCTCAGGTCCCGGAGCTACCAACCTGGTAACTGGTATTGCTACAGCCTTTATGGATTCTATTCCCATTGTGGCCATTACAGGGCAGGTGGATACCGGGCTTTTAGGGAGAGATTCCTTTCAGGAAACAGATATTCTTGACGTTACTATGCCTATTACCAAGCATAATTACAAGGTGAAAAATCCTGCCAGGCTGGGAGAGATTTTGCGGGAGGCTTTTAAAATTGCCAAAAGCGGTCGTCCCGGACCGGTACTGGTGGATGTGCCAAGGGATATTTTGTTAAATGAGGCTCCTTATAAGGCGGCGGAGCCGGCAGAAGTAACCCCTTCTGAGCCGGATGCCGATTTTAAGATTTGTGCTGCCGAGGCTGCAGAGGTTATTTGCATGGCTAAACGGCCAGTGGTAATCGTTGGAGGCGGTGTAGTGTCTGCCAATGCCTCCAGGGAGGTTATTGCCTTTACGGAGCATTTCAATCTGCCAGTGGTGTATACATTGATGGGAATTGGTGGCGTGCCAAAGTCTCACCCCAATGTACTGGGCTTTGCCGGTATGCATGGCAAAAAAGCGGCTAACAACGCTATTGCCAATGCTGATTTGGTCATTTCCCTGGGAAGCCGGTTTGCTGACCGGCAAACTGGCAATCTCGACAAATATACTGCTGAAACAAAGTTTATCCATGTAGATATTGACCCGGCTGAGATAGATAAGAATATTGCCAGCAGTATTGGTTTAGCCGGTAACATGAAGGTGATTTTGTCTATGCTTATGCGCCGGGAGCCTTCGGGCAGTCTTGATGACTGGTGGGAAACCATTCGCTCCTGGAAGTCCGAATATGCCTATGATTATGCCGTAAGCCGTCTGACCTTGCCTTGGGCATTGAATCATATTGCCAGAGCAACTGCCGGTAAGGAGTTTGCCTATGCTACTGATGTGGGCCAGCATCAGATGTGGTGTGCCCTGCATTTACGGGTGGAGGACCCTCGTACCTGGTTTACCTCTGGAGGCCTTGGTACCATGGGCTTTGGTTTGCCGGCCGCCATGGGAGCTCAGGTGGCATATCTTGACTCCGGCAGTAAACGGCGGGTGATTCATGTGGCTGGTGATGGTGGTATAAAAATGACCGGCAGTGAATACTATACTATTGCCCGATTGAAGCTGCCGATTATTTCCATTATTGTAAACAATCGAAGTCTGGGGATGATTAGACAGCTCCAGAATGTGTACTATAAGGAGCGGTATATTGCTTGTGAATTTGATTATGATATGGATTATGCCGGCTATGCCAAGAGCTTTGGCATAGATACCTTTAATGTATCTACTTCTGATGAATTTGCGGCGGCCTTTGCCAAATCCATGAGTGAAGAGGACCGTCCGCATGTTATAGTGGTAAATCTCCATCGAAGCTTTGTGGAGCCCATGACCAAGGGTGGGGCCCGTATAAATGAATTTGTAGATTTTAAATAATGCAAAAAGCCAGATGAATTGAGAAATTACTAAATTCATCTGGCTTTTGAGTTTAAATTTTACCTATTCATTATCCTTCGTCATGTTTTCATACATGTATTCGCGGATAAGACTTAAATGGCTGGTCATAAAATTATAGGCATCGAAAATTTTGCCCTCCAAAATGGCGTTAAGGATTTTATGATGATAGTACAATGTGTTGGAAACACTGAGATTATTTAAGGTGAGTTCGATATTTTTTTCAATGGAGGTAAAGAGAATATAGGTGAGGTTGCCAATAACCTTGTTGCCTGTGGCCTCTGCAATCAGCTGATGGAATTTTCCGTCAAGCTCTACATATGGCTTACCATTGTTAATGCGCTCCTCCATGGCATTTGTGATTTCTACAAGGGCTTTCTTCTGCTCCTCAGTGGCATTGATAGCAGCCAGCTGGGCGGCTTTTGGTTCAATCATGAGCCGGAGGTCAATCATATCCAGGGCCAGCATATGGTCGTCATATATGAAGGTAAGTCCCAAAGGATCATCCGGTATGCCTTGTTTTTCGGAAATAAAGGTTCCGGCTCCCTGCCGGCTTTCTAGTATATTTCTGGCAATGAGAACCTTGAAGGCTTCTCGCAGTGTGCCACGGCTGACGGCGAATTTCTCCAAAAACTCCGCCTCTGTAGGTACCTTATCCCCAGGTTGCAGCTGTCTGGTGGTAATATATCTGATGATTTTGTCAGTGGTAAGCTCCACCAAGGTTTTCCCATTTTCTTCTTTCATGAGGTATATTGCTCCTTCTCTTTTTATTTTTTTGTAAAAATCTTTTGTAGCCAAGGACATAATATTCTAAATTCATATGACCATTATATACAATTTTGAATAAAATTGCTATCCTGTTATATTATAAAAAAGAATATATTAAAAAAATAAGGTGAGCTACCAGACAAATTTTAATGCCATTTATTAGTGGGATAGATTTTAAAAATTACAAATAAAAGAAGGATTTAGAAAAATAATATCGAATACGTAACGTGAGAGCTTGTAATAATCAACTACCTATTGCACACTCGCTATAATAAGTTTTACGTAATTAAGGAGGGTCGGATATGAATATGCAAAAGAAAACAATTCTTTTCTTTTCTGTCTGTATCATTGTGGTGTGTTTTTTGGTGGCATTTATTGCCTACCGAAATGCAGTAAGCGGTTTTGAAGAATCTTTAAAGGATCAGGTTAGCGACGAGGGTGTGCTGTTTTCCAACCTGATAGAGGGCAGTTATTCCGGTGATTGGAATATAAAAGGTGATAAGCTGTATAAAGGTAATACTGAGGTTACTGGGAAGACCTCTTTTATTGATGATTTATCACAAAGAACAGGTAGTGCCTTTACTATTTTTATGGGCGATACTCGTGTAATGACAACTGTCAAGAACGAAAAAGGCGAGCGGGCAGTTGGCACCAAGGCATCCCCAGAAATAGCTGACCGGGTGCTTAAAAGTGGCGAAACTGTAGTGACAGAAGCTCAAGTAGTGGGAAAACTGCATTTTGTAAGCTACCAACCAATAAAGGATGCCAGTGGCAAAGCCATCGGTATGCTGTTTGTAGGTGTACCGGCAGATACTCTTGATGGTTTAGCAGGACAATTTATTGTAAATCAGGCTATAGCCCTGGTGATTATCCTTATTGTAATGGGTGTGTTGGTTACGGTTGCTGTTAGAAAGCAGCTTAGTCCACTGACAGAAGTACAAGATAATCTGCAGGCAGTTGCTGCTGGTGATTTAAGTATACCTAATCTACAGGTGAGTGGTAATGATGAGATAGCTCATTTGGCTCACGACACCAATCAGATGAAGGAAGCCATACGGCGAATAATGGAGAAAATCAGTAATTCCGCTGAACAGGTTTCGGCAGCCAGTGAGGAGCTGACCGCCAGTGCCCTTCAGACAGCAGAAAGCGTCCGACTGGTAGCTGAAAGCGCTGTTAAAATGGCAGAAAATAACCACGGACAGGTGGAAAAGCTGAATGTTACCAATGATAAGACCAATGATATGAGCTCAGATATGAGCGAACTGACTGATTGTTCCAATCTTATGAAGAAAGCTGCTGAGGAAAGCATGGATGGTATCAAAAGTGGTCAGGTTACTGTACGGCGGGCTATTGATACCATGAGCAGCATGTCTGGTAAAATTAACGAATCAGCTGCTATTGTGGAAGAGCTGGGAGAGCGTTCCGCTAATATTGTTCAGGTTATTGAGACTATTTCCAATATTGCCAGTCAGACTAATTTATTATCCTTAAATGCTGCTATTGAGGCGGCTCGGGCTGGTGAGGCTGGTCGTGGCTTCGCGGTAGTTGCCGAGGAGGTTAGAAAGCTGGCTGAACAGTCTGAAGCTGCTACTCAAAGTATTTCTGATATGATTATGAGTATTAAGGATGATACTGCCAAGGCGGTAAAGGCCATGCAGGAAAACAATGAGGGTGTTCGGGAAGGTACTAAGATTGTATCTGAAGCTGGCAAGGCCTTTGAGCAGATAGCAGCCTTAATCGATAATATGTATAGCCAGATTGGTACCTCACTTTCAGCTATTGAAAAAGCCAGCAAGGCTTGTGATGAGATTAATGGTATAATGGCAGAAGTGGTGGAAATCGGAGATCGTTCCAATGAAGAGGCTCAGGGTGTAAGCGCTTCTACTGAGGAGCAGGCAGCCATGATGGATGAAATATCCAAGGCCAGCCATTCGCTGTCATCACTGGCACAGGGATTGCAGACAGAGGTTTCCAAGTTTAAAATTTGATTCAAAGTAAGGCTTTTATGCAGGGATGATTATTCGTTCCTGCATAATTTTTAATATATATACATAGTTGACAGATAGGTGAATAGGTTATATATTTAATATAACTCGGTGAAAGATGTCCCCTACCTAAAGAGGAAGGGGACATCTTAAAGCTCGTTAAATTTTTGTAGGAGAATATCTATGATTTATCTTGATAATGGTGCCACAACCTTTCCAAAGCCGGAGGCAGTATATGAGGCAGTGGATTATTTTGCCAGACATAAAGGAGTAAATGCCGGACGAGGGGCCTATAAGTCAGCCCGAGAGGCAACGGCCATGATTGCCCGGGTGAAAGCCATGCTTTTAAGCCTTATTGATGCGCGGGAGCAGGCTGAGGTGGCCTTTACTCCATCAGTAACCATCGCTCTTAACATGGTTATTAATGGCTTGAAGTGGCAGGCTGGAGATGTGGTATATGTTTCTCCCTATGAGCATAATGCTGTGCTTCGTCCGCTGCATTTGCTGAAAAAAAGGATTGGTATAAGGGTGTTGGAGCTGCCCTTAGATAATGATTTATCCATTGACCTGAACAAGACAGCAGTAATGTTTAGTATGGAGCCCCCTAAGCTGGTATGTGTTACTGCCATAAGCAATGTGACTGGCTACGTGCTTCCTGCTAGAGAAATTTTTATGCTGGCAAAGGAGTATGGGGCCTTTACTTTGTTGGACGGTGCTCAGGCTGTAGGGCTTTTAAAAATTCGCTTTGGTCAAATAAGGGCAGATGTCATTACCTTTGCTGGCCACAAAACCTTATATGCTCCCTTTGGGATTGCTGGCTTGTATATAAAAAATGGTGTTGATTTAGAGGAATTTATTGTTGGAGGAAATGGTATAAAGTCAGAAAATCCTGAAATGCCACGTTACATGCCGGCAAAATTAGAAAGTGCCAGCATGGACAGTGTGGCAATCGCTGGCCTGGAGGCGTCCCTGAATTGGTTGAAGGGTGTAAATCCATGGGAGCGTGAAGGTAAATTAGTCAGGCAGCTGTTGGGTGAGCTTAAACGAATCCCTGAGGTGATTCTTTACCCTGCACCGGGCGATGATTCCTGTCAGGCAGGAGTTGTGTCATTTAATTTAAAGGGCTTTCGGGCTAATGAGGTGGCGGCAATTTTGGATTATAAGTATGATATTGCTGTACGCGCAGGACATCATTGTGCCGGATTGATTCATAGACATCTAAATAATAAGGCTTTTGATGGAACTGTCAGAATAAGCCTGGGAATGTTTAATACAAAAAATGATATTGATAAGCTTATTAGTGGGCTAAAGTCCATCGATAGGAGTGTGTTAAAAAACATCGATAAGGATATTTTGCGAGGGAATTGTTAGCTTTTAGTGGTATATATTAGGAGGGTATAGGAAATGCAATATCCACGGCTGTTTTCAAGGGGACGTATTGGTTCACTTATTTTAAAAAATCGGGGAATTATGATGCCAATGGCTACAAACCTGGCAGACAAGGATGGTATAGTTACTCAAAGGCTAATAAGGTATTACCAGGAACGGGCCCGTGGTGGTGTGGCAATGATTATCCATGAATACACGGGAGTAGATGATGTGGATAGCATACCAGCCATTCACAATCTCAGAATTGCACGGGATTATCATATTGCTCCTATGGAGGAATTAGTGGCTGCAGTGCATTTATATGACTGTAAAATAATCGCTCAGCTTCATCATGGTGGTGCCACATCAAATCCAAATTTAACAGGCCGACAGAATATAGCGCCCAGTGCAGTGCCTATCGCAGCAGGAAGGCCTGTTCCACGGGAAATGACCTTAGAGGATATCAGAAGGGTGCAGGATAAATTCATAGCGGCAGCAGTGCGATGTAAAAAGGCCGGCTATGATGGGGTGGAGCTTCATGGAGCTCATGGATATCTTATTGCACAGTTCTTTAGTAAATATTACAATCGTCGTCAGGATCAGTATGGAGGCAGTACAGAAAACCGGGCCAGATTTTTAACGGAGATTATTGAGGGCATAAAGGAAAAGCTGGGGGATTTTCCTGTTCTGGTTCGCATGTGTGGCGATGAGATGACGGATATAGAAGGCTTTTTATCGTTGCAGGATGGGCTGGAAATCGCTAAGGTACTGGAAAAAGCCGGCATAGCTGCAATCAATATTAGCAATGGAAGCTCCCTTAATGCTGATGCTAATTGTGAGCCGTTTTCATATCAGCCAGGCTGGAAGAAACATGTGGCAAAGGCCTATAAGGCTGCGCTGACTATACCGGTTATTGCAACCAACACGATTAAAGCTCCGGAATTTGCTGAGACCCTTCTGGAGGAGGAAATATGCGATTTTGTTGGTTTAGGGCGTTCGCAGCTGGCTGATCCATACTTTATGAAAAAGGCTCAGTGTGGTGAAAGCAAGGAAATAAGAAAATGCATAGGCTGTCTTTATTGTCGTGAAAGAGTGCTTCGGGATGGATTGCCGGTTCGTTGTGCGGTCAATGCCAGAACTGCCAGGGAAGTTGAATTTGATGCCTTAAAGCTGGATGGTAATGGTCAATCGGTGGCGGTGGTCGGTGGAGGACCCGCCGGTATGGAAGCAGCCAGAGTTTTGGCTAAACGGGGCTTTGATGTCACGTTGCTTGAAAAGGAGGCACGGCTGGGAGGAACTTTAAATATTGCCGACAAACCACCCTTTAAGGATAAGATTAGCAGGCTTGTTGATACCATGAGTGTACAACTGAAAAAGCAGGGAGTAAAGGTTAGATTGGACCATCAGGCAACAGTGGAGGAGATATGTGCATTGAAGCCGGTAGGGGTTGTTATAGCCTGTGGGGCTCAGCCGATAATACCAGATATACCGGGCCTTGATGGAGACAATATCTATCTTGCCGAAGAGGTTGTATCAGGTAAGGTAAAGCCGAAAGGACGGGTAGCCGTTGTTGGCTCAGGTCTTACTGGACTGGAAACAGCGGAAATTCTTTGTCAACAGGGGCATCAGATAGTGCTGGTGGAAATGGCTAGGGAGATTGGCCCGGGAATTTTTCCGGCTATAAGAAATGATGAGCTTAGTCGGCTGCTGCCATATAACCCGGCTATATATGCTGGCCATCGGCTTATGGAGGCTAACTCCCAGGGCGTTATGGTGGAAAATTTGTCTACCGGCGACCGCCGGCAGCTAAAGGCTGATAGTGTGGTTTTGGCTTTGGGAATTCGTTCAAGGGTTGAACTGGTTGAGGCATTGGCTTCGGCTTTGCCCTATGGAAAAATACGGCTTGCAGGTGACGCCCGTAAGGGGGGACGCATAGCTGATGCCATCCGCGATGGCTTTGAGGCAGGCTATACCTTTTGACAATTTAATCAGTGGCACACTAAAAGGGGCTGAGTAACATCAGTCCCTTTTAAGTGTGTACAAAAAATAGGAGAATTAATTCACACTTCTTATATGTACAATATGTATTTATGCTAGGTGAATGTCTACATTTACCCCCACCGGTTGCCATGCAACCACCTCCCCGTGGGGAGGCAAGGGGAGATTTGTTGAACACATAGAGCATATAAGCTAAGATGAGCTTGTCTCCCTTGGGGGAGATGTCACGCAGTGACAGAAGGGGTTAATGTCTGATTATACAATGAAAATAAAAGGGGCTGAGTAACATCAGTCCCTTTTAAGTGTGTATAAAAAATAGGAGAATTAATTATCAAAATTTCTATTGTGATTGAAGTGCCCTAGATTGGCTACCGGTGCAATAGTGCTTACCCAGCGGTTGGTGTAGTTAAAAAATCCTGCTACATAGGCAGCTTCCAAAATCTGGTGGTCATCAAGCCCAACCTCACGAAGCTTGTCAACCTGAAGCTGATCTATTTCCTGGGGATGGGCTGTGACATACCATGCATACTCACAAAGGGCGTAATCAACCTTTGATAGCTCGTTCCTGGCAGCCCGGTAGTTGTGGGAAATCGTATCTACCAGCCCAGGATTTTTCCACATGCCACGGAGATTGTCGCCATGAGTAGTAAGGCAGTAATGACAGCAATTATAGGATGATACTACAACACCAATCATTTCCTTTTGCGCATCCGTAAGGTAGCAGGTGTCATTGTATAAGGAGCTTTTCAGATTTAAAAAACCAATATACTCTTTGGCGTTTAGCGGAAGAATTTTAAAAAGATTATTGATAAATCCCCAATTCTTTAGCATAGCCTTTACATTCTTGTCAAAGAGTGCGTATTCCTTATCGGTCATATCAGACCGGTCTGGCTTTTGCAGCCGGGAAAGCTGTTCATCAAATTCTAATGCCATAAGAGATTCCTTTCTACATATTAAGTCAATCAACTGGGGCGATGGCAAAGCAACGGGCAGGGAAGCCAACTGCATTTTTCAGCCTTGGAAATGCTGTTATGATAATGGCACCGGTAGGTGGTAGCTGGTCAAGATTACGCATTACCTCGATTTGAAAACGATCAACCGAGAGAATATATTGCTCCCCTGGATATGGATATGCTCCTTCCTTGGTAGTCACAAAGCCCGGGTCAGTATCGGCTGGTTCATGACCAATGGCTCTGATGTTGCGCTCTTCAACCAGCCATTTGATGGTATTGACATCCCAGCCTGGATAGTGAGGGACACCGTTTTCATCTGGATTGTCCAAATTTTCTCTTTTATACCAGTCAGACCGAAAGGCTACAAAGGCTCCGTCTGGTATTTTACCGTATTGTGCTTCCCAATCCTTTACGTCATCAATCGTTAAAATAAAATCATTGTTGGCAGCACATTCTGCGGATTTATCAATAACCACTAATGGAAAAATCAGCTCCTGTGCCTCAATTTCACTTAGGGAACGCCCGTCAGCATGAAAATGAATAGGCGCATCTACATGGGTGCCATACTGACTGGCAACACTGTACTGGTAGCAACGCATTGGTGCCAGCTTGTCTTCAGGGGTACCATCGACGTAATCAAAAAGCAAATCCTGCTGTAATGGACTAAAGCCATACCAATGAGGGGTTTGGGGACTCAGCTCATGAGTCAGGTCTACCCATTTGTATTTTGGGCCGTTTAAGTCAGAAAGAACATTCCATAAAGTTGTATTTGCCATACTAAATTCCTCCTAAATATCATGTCAAGAGGGTGAAAGCCTCATACATAATTTATTACTCAAACTTCCCACATAGATAAAATGTAGAAAGCCAGGTGTATTGTCTAAGCTTAGTGTACACCAATAGAAATGTCTTGAGCGAAAGCGCTCCGCGTCAGACTCACCTGGCATAAATATGCACACTCTACATGTGGAAAGTTTTAGTCTCATTTTACAGGCATAGTCCAGCCAAATTTGTCCTCAATATTGCCCCATTGTATACCTGTAAGATAGTCATAAAGCTTTTGGGTGGTTTCGCCGATTTTGAAGCTGTTGATAATTACTTCGTCTCCCTTGTAGTTCAGAGCACCTACCGGCGATATTACAGCAGCTGTGCCACAGGCAAAGGCTTCATGCAATGACCCATCATGACCGGCAGCCATCAGTGTATCTATATCCATACGTTCCTCCCGTACTGGAATACCCCAATGGTGAAGAATGTGAAGAATAGAATCTCTGGTAATTCCCGGCAACACCGTTCCTTCAGTAGGTGCCGTCCAAAATTCACCGTTGATGGAATAAATGAAGTTCATACCACCGGCTTCCTCTACGTATTTCCGTTGTGCTCCATCAAGCCATAAAACCTGAGAATATCCAAGGCGCTCTGCTTTTTCCTGTCCAATCATGGCCCCGGCATAATTACCGCCACATTTGGCAAAGCCTGTACCTCCTTTAACAGCACGGACATATTCATCCTCTACCAAAATTTTTACTGGATTAATTCCCTCAGCAAAATAAGCACCTACCGGACTTAAAATTATTGCAAAGGTAAAACGCGTGCAGTTATGAAGCGCTATTTGACCCTCGCTGGTAAACATAAAGGGTCTAATATATAGGGAGGTTCCTGGTTCAGATGGAACCCAATCCTCATCAACCTTAACTATTGCCTTGCAGGCCTCTACAAATAAGTCAACCGGTACCTCTGGCATACAGAGCCGCTTATTTGAATTAATGAGACGTTTCCCGTTCATATCAGGCCGAAAAAGATGTACTGACCCATTGGGATAGCGATAGGCTTTTAATCCTTCAAAGGTTTCCTGAGCATAATGCAGGGCAACTGCATCCGGCTCCATAGGAATTGGACCATAGGGTACAATTCGAAAATCATGCCAGCCTTTTTCTGGATTGTAATCCATCAGAAACATGTGGTCAGTAAGATACTTGCCAAATCCCAACGCCTTTTGGTCAGGCTTTGGCTTTGGCGCAGTAGTGCGCTCGATTTTGATTTCCATAGAAAGACTCCTTTCATATTTCACCTAAAACATACTAATGTGATAGGTAAAATGGTTAAGTTGATTATAACAGGAAATTTTGAAAGGTCAAGAAAAATTTTATATTGTTTTTATAAATCGGTGAAAGATGCCCCCTTCCTCTACAGGTGGAGGGAGGTAAACTCTAATTAGGTGGTGATGATATCTCTCACTTAAGAGGAGGAAGTCTTAGTACCCGTGGGTGTATGATAAAAATAGTAAAAAAAGCTTGACACGATTTGTAAATTTGGCTATTATAAACAAGCTGACTCGCGAAGCCAAGACTTCTAGAGAAAAGCATAAGGTTTAACTGCGAAGTAATTTTGCAGTCAGGCTAGGCACGACGAGACGCCCAATCGAAGCGTACATAAAACGTACGCTGACCGAGGAAGTCGAGGGAGTAACAACGCATGACGGCAAAAGGACGAGCAGGGTGTTCTTTGAAAACTAAACAATGCAATAGTGTACTGGCATAATGATTTTTGATGGTAAAACGACACCAGAGATACTGACAAATGCGAGGCGGAGGAGTGAGGCATAGTGGTACTATGTCGAATGACGACAACAAAGCAG
>JAFVER010000162.1 GCA_017475925.1 Anaerovibrio sp.
GCACTGTCGTATTGTACAGCTATTTTAAGCGAGTACAAACATATTATCATTGGCGAGCTTAGAAGTACGCGTATAAGCGTTGCTCCTTATAAGGCCCTTGCCATAAGTTCAGAAAACCATATTGTGATTGGAGGAATGTAAAAATGAGTAGTTATCCTAACATGCTAGTAGTTAATCAGGGGTTGGATTTGATTTCAGAATCCATTGCTGAAAACAAGGCTTTAATTTTCACAAAAGTAAAGCTGGGTGACGGGACACTTAGTCCGGGGCAGGACATTGCCACTATGACTGATTTAATTAACCCTATGATGACAGTCGGATTGAGCGCAGGGACTCAGATGAGTAACGGTCAGGCAAAATTAAGGTTTTCTGTAGATAATGCAAACCTTGATACCGGCTTCTTTGCGCGAGAAGTAGCTATTTTTGCCAAAGTTGGCAACGATGGTATCGAACAGTTATATGCCTATACAAATGGTAGAAACTATGTCGATTATATACCCGATAAGACAAATCCTATCGATGCCCAGATTATTGATGTCTATGTCATTATCGGTAACGCAACTAATGTGGAAATCAGTATTGATACCTCAGCTTATATGAGTATTGAGGACTTGAATGACCACAATAATTCTACTGAGGCACATGCAAACCTTTTATCCGGTACCAGCTTTGGACAGTCAGTAATTGAGCACTTACTGGGCTCTGCTTTAGCATCATTTTTTGATGCTGTAAGTACGGACAGCGTTTTCTCCAAACTGCTTAAGCTGGCACTTGAAGCAGCGGGATTGAGATACAGCATGGGCACAAATGGGTATATCTGTCTGGGTAGTTTGTTTGGATACTTGATTCTACAGTGGGGAACAGGTTCTATTCCATCCACAAATGGGGTGGGCGATGCTGCTGTGATTACATTACCCATAGAATTCTCATACAGTTCTTCATATCGAGTTTATATTACTCCTCATCTAGGGTATACAGGAAACAATGCGATTTCCGCAACAGTTTTTGATGTGTCTAATGCTTACAATCACACGAACGACATCCATGTTAAAAGGGCACCTGCAAACACAACGATTCTTTTTAACTGGTTTGCCATTGGCTATTAATTCCCAATAGCTATCCAACAACATTGAAGTCCATATGAAGCTAATTTAGCTTTAAAATATTCTTTACTCATATGGCCTAGTACGTAAGTCTGCATATGTGTATAATCGGAGCTTGTTGGACATATAACAACGTTTCTACTACTATTAACAAAAGCTATAGGATAATTCACAGTCGTTTCGTTCTGATAAATAATATGTATTCCCCACTGTGTACTCACAGTGGGGACTAACTGGAGGAGTGAATGCTGCAAGCACTAAAACAATCACTTTCCCAATTGAGTTTCCTATCGTTCGCAGGTATTTCAACTGTATAGCTTGTAACCAAGATAGATTAACAATGACAACACCATCAGCAGTAATTAACAACCTTTCAAAACTTGAAGCAACTGTATATGTCGATAAGGACGTATACAACGGGTTATATTGGCTCGCTATAGGTCATTAATAGCCTAGTGCTATCCAGTAATATTTGTAAGCTGACTGTACTAAAGGTGAACGTGATAAAGTATAACTTGATGTAGTGATGGCATTTATCGTATATGTGGTAGTTGCATGACCAATAACTGTCATGCAAGGAATGTTTGTGAATGCGATAGGAAAACCTTGTTGGAATACTTGATAGGTAGCAGGATAGGTGCTACTTCCCCACTGTAAATTGCAGAGGGGATTAATAATAAATATTTTTATATACCAAAGAAAGGATGATTTAAAAATGTATTTATGCAAATTTGACTCTGAAGGAAAGCGCGTCGCTACAGTAGTAGATGGCATTCACTTCAAAAACAAGAAGGAAAAGAAGGCCTATACTGACCAGGGCTACATCGAAACTAGTGCTGAAGACTATGCCTATTATGTTGGCAACCGAGGCACTGGTGCAAATGGTACGGGTTATATTCGTGGATCCGATGGCAAGCCTACAGATGCACCTGCGTATGAGCCAAGTATTGATGATAAGAAGCAGGCCATTATCACCCAGTATAAGCTGGATAAAGAAGAATTGACAAAATATTATGCTGACGCGGCTCTACATGATGATGCGGAGCTTATGGCGGACTTGAAGGAAGAAATGGCTGCCCTGGATGAAAAATTTGCAAAAGATATGGAAGAATTGGAGGCTTAAAATGGTCAAGAAGCGTTGTTTTTACTGTCGTAAAGTAGTTCGTGATGATGGTACCTGCCAGTACCCAAAATGCGTTTTATATGTTCCTGAGCCACCTGCTGAAAATAGTGATGAGGGCACAGAGAATACGAGCTCAGATACCACAAACGAACAGCCATAATTTAACACAC
>JAFVER010000163.1 GCA_017475925.1 Anaerovibrio sp.
TGATGTCCACTGTAATAACCGTGGTTGCGGCGATTTTTTGCATAGGTACCATGATATTGCTTAACCGGAACATCAAATCATCAGTTAATGAGCTTATAAGAGTATCTACCCTTGTGTCTGATGGCGACCTTCGGAGTCGGGCAACCATTGATGGCCGGGATGAATTTGCTGCTATAAGCGAAAAATTCAACCACATGATTGAAAGTGTCCGAAAAATGTGTGAGGATATCCAGGGAACTGCTGTAAGAGTGGCATCGGCCTCAGAAGAGCTCACTGCCAGTGCACATCAGTCCTCAGAAGCAACCCAGGCAGTCGCTCAATCAGTAACAGAGGTGGCAGCAGCGGCTGCTATGCAGACCCAGGAGCTGGGGGAGGCCGACAGCAAGGCCAAAAATCTTCTTGAGGGTATGCAGCAGATGACTGAGGCAGTGGATGAATCCATGCGGTCGGTTGAAGAAGCAGTAAATAAGGCCAAGGAAGGTAATGAGCTGGCTATTGACACCATTCGTGAAATGAATGGTGTAACAGATACGGTTCTTGAATCAACAGAACGGGTTTCACAGTTAGGAGAGCGTTCCAAGGAAATCGGTCAAATTGTTTCTGTAATCGCCGGTATTGCCGGGCAGACTAATCTGTTGGCGCTGAATGCAGCTATTGAGGCAGCTCGGGCTGGTGAACAGGGCCGAGGCTTTGCTGTTGTTGCTGAGGAAATCAGAAAGCTGGCTGAGGAATCCTCAAAGGCAGCGCAGCAAATCAGTGATTTGATTGGCAGCATACAGACGGAAACCAATGATGCAGTGGTTGCTATGGATAGGGGAGCCAAGGCGGCTGAGTCCGGCAAAACAAATTTAGCTACCACCGGTGATGCATTTAATCAGATTTTAGAACGGGTTAATTATGTACGTGATAAATCAGCGGTTATAAGTGATACCGTAAAGAACTTAATGGGTCCTATTGATGAATTGGCTAAAAATATTGGTAATGTAGCTGACCAGGCCGGAAGGGTCAACGACGAATCTCAATCTGTATCAGCGGCCTCGGAGGAGCAGGCAGCAGGAATTGATGAAATTGCTTCCAGCAGCCAGATGCTGGCTGGATATGCCAGGGATTTGGAGGACACTGCAATGAAGTTTAAGCTGTAAAATGTAAAAATATGAGCTGTGATGATAGGGGGAATCCTTCGTCACAGCTTTTTTGGTAACAGCACCTAATGAAAGGGAGCCAGGAAGGGTCGCTTGAATTTAGTGCATGTCAAGAGAACTTGGCTGGCCAATGCAGCCAGGTTTTTAGTCCATAAACAATAGAAAAATGTACTTAAAATATAATATATGGTATATAAAGTCATCAATAATCATACGGATTTATCCATATTTATATTGGAAATATGTAAACTTTATTGTATAATCTATAACGTAGTTCAAAATGTCCTTCATCTTCTGAGGTGGGAAACAGACTACAAGAGGTAATGAGCATATATCCGGCGCTAGTGCCTGTGGTAAAATGCTGATTGGAAGATTTTTCTTCTGAAAAATTTTAATAATGGCCTTATAATCGGTAGGCAATACATACAGTCTAGCCGTTTAATTGGATACATAGGAGGAGTTTTTAATGAAAATTAATGGGGCCCAGGCAATATTGGAGAGCCTAAAAATAGAAAATGTGGACCTGGTTTTTGGTTATCCGGGTGGTGCAGTGTTAGATTTATATGATGCAGTTTATAAAAACAAATTCCCCCATATTTTGACCCGGCATGAGCAGGGAGCAGTCCATGCAGCTGATGGCTATGCCAGAGCTACCGGCAGGGTGGGAGTTTGCTTTGCCACCTCTGGACCGGGGGCTACCAATCTTATTACTGGTATTGCCACAGCCAATATGGACTCTATACCTTTGGTATGTATCACTGGACAGGTCACTAACCCCCTTATTGGTAAAGACTCCTTTCAGGAGGCCGACATTGTAGGCATTACCACCCCTATAACCAAGCATAACTACTTGGTGAAGAAAATCGCCGACCTGCCACGGGTTATAAAAGAAGCTTTTTTTATTGCCCGTACTGGTCGACCGGGGCCAGTGGTAATTGATATTGCCAAGGATGTATTCACGGCGGAGCTGGACTTTGAATATCCTGAAAATGTGAAGCTTCGGGGCTATAGTGGTGACTTTACCGGTGATGAGCAACAGGTTGATGAAGTGGTGGCTGCCCTAAATAAAGCGAAGCGTCCACTGATATTTATTGGTGGTGGTGTGACACTGGCCAATCAAAGTGAATTAATCAGAGATATTATTGATATTACCGGGATTCCTGTAGTAAGCTCCTTGATGGGGCTTGGTTGTGTATCCAGCCACGCTGATGGATTTCTGGGGTTGGTTGGGATGCATGGTTCTTATGCCTCTAATATGGCTGTACAAAAATGTGATTTGCTTATTGGAATAGGGGTTCGCTTTGATGACCGGGTTACCGGTAAGGTGGAAGCCTTTGCCCCAAAGGCCCAAATTGCTCATTTTGATGTGGATAGGGCCGAAATCAACAAGAATGTTTTCGCCCATTATCCGGTGGTAGGTGATTTGCGGTGGTCACTGCCGATATTTAAAAATCATTTGAAAATGGCTAATATGGACTACAAAAATCAGTTTGCCGGCTGGCATGAGCAGGTAGTGGATATGAGTCGAAAAAATCCATTTAACTATAAAACTAACGATAAGTGGATTATGCCCCAGGAGCTAATCGCTGCTGTAAGCAAGCTGGTGGATGACAATACAATCGTGGTTACTGATGTGGGGCAGCATCAAATGTGGGCAGCCCAGTATTTCAACAGTCGTAAGCCCCGGCAATTTATTACCTCTGGCGGCTTGGGGACCATGGGATATGGCTTGCCAGCGGCCCTGGGAGCAAAGCTGGGACACCCGGACAAGAAAGTGGTGCTGTTTACCGGTGATGGTTCCATAATGATGAATTGTCAGGAAATGGCAACGGCAGCCGACAATAATATAGACATAAAGGTGGTTCTTCTCCATAATCGGGTGTTGGGAATGGTGTCGCAATGGCAAAGAATGTTTTATGGCAAGCGGTATTCGCAGACGTTGCTTTCAGGAAAAACGGATTTTGTAAAGCTGGCAGAGGCTATGGGGCTAGCTGCTTGCCGTATTGAAAAGCCGGAGCTTTTGGAGCAGGGGTTGGCTGAAGCGTTAAATTCTAATGGAGCAATTCTTATTGATGTGATGCTGCCGGCCAACGAGGATGTGCTGCCAATGGTGGCCCCAGGTGCTCAGCTTGATAACATGGTGCTGGGAGGTACAGAGGAATGAAGAAATATATATTGGCTGTGCTGGTAGATAATAAGCCAGGCGTTTTGACCCATGTTTCAGGACTTATCAGTCGGCGCGCCTTTAACATTGAAAGCATTTCCGCCGGTTATACCGAGGATGAGGATATTACACGTATAAATATTGAGGTGTCTGTGGAGGATGACCGGGAGCTGGAGCAGGTGGTAAATCAGCTGGGCAAGCTCATTGACGTAATCAAAATTGTAAATCTTGGCTTAGTGGATTCCATTGTCCGCGAGCTGGTGCTGCTGAAGGTGCGGGCTTCCAAGGAGTCATTGGCGGATATAAGAAATATAGTTGATATTTTCCGAGGCAATATTGTTGATGTAAGCCCGGAAAACGTAGTAATTGAAATTACAGGCTCTCAGGGAAAAATTGATGCTATCTGTGCCATGCTGGCGGAATTTCAGATTATTGAAATCGCCCGAACAGGTGCCATAGCCCTTAGCCGTGGACCAGTACCGGTAAAGAATATGTGATAAGGCATATAAAATACACAGGGCTGCCGCATTTAATGATTTTTGATATGCTCCCCCTATGGGAGACAGTAAAAAATAAAACTGTCATCATAGGGGGAGTTTTTATGCCACAAAAACATAAAATTACAGCAGAGGAGAAAGTCAAACTTGTCCGAGCTTACCTATCAGGAGAGATTACTCAAAGACATGCTGGTAAAGTAGCGATGGTTAGTCCTACCACTATACAAGTATGGATAAAGCGATATGAAGCAGAAGGTATAGAGGCATTTTATACCAGTAGTACAAATCGTGTTTACTCTCCAGAAACAAAAA
>JAFVER010000164.1 GCA_017475925.1 Anaerovibrio sp.
ATGAAATCTTAGTAAATACAAGCCTAGGCGCAGTATGAACTTAGATTTCATGTAAGGGCGTGTGTACACAATTTGTGTACACTAAGCTTAGACAATACACCTAGCTTTCAATGGTATTTTTATAAGGGAAGCTTTAGTATATAACTCGGTGAAAGCTGTACCCTTCCTCCACAGGTAGGGGACAGCAAACTTTAATAGCTGGTGAGCATATCTCCCACCAAGTTGCACGCGAAGCTAGTCCTTTAGGGCGACGCGAAGCTAGTGCCTGTGGTAAAACGCTAATTGGGAAATTTTTCTTCTTTGAAGAAAAAATTGAATAATGGCGTTATAATGCTAAAATTTTCTTGCAAAGGTTAAAATATCATGGTAAAATTGCATGGTATGTGAGTGGTCCTCTGGACAAGGCTATATAAAATTTCAATACTTGCCACGAACACTTAGTTAGAGGAGGATATACAATGAACATTATTCAGGAATTAGAAAAGGAACAGCTTAGAAACGACATTCCAGCTTTTCAGCAGGGTGATACTGTTCGCTGCCATGTAAAGGTTGTCGAGGGTAACCGTGAGCGTATTCAGGTATTCGAGGGGATTGTTATTGCCCGTTCTGGCTCAGGTGTCCGGGAGACATTTACTGTTCGTCGTATTGCCAGCGGTGTAGGGGTAGAGCGTACTTTCCCAGTACATTCCCCAAGACTTGATAAGATTGAAGTAAAGCGTCGTGGCGTTGTTCGTCGTGCGAAGCTTTATTATCTTCGCAATCTTACTGGTAAGGCTGCTCGTATTCGCGAGAAGCGCTAATTTCGAATTGAAGAAGGGACTGTATATTTCAGTCCCTTTTCTTTTATTTGTTTTTAAAGAGTCGCCTCGTGCACTAGTATTTGAGGGGTGTGATTAATAGTGAGTCAACTGGGGGCAGAGATAAAGGATTGGGTCATTTCAATAGTAGCTGCAGTGGCCTTAGCTATGTTTATCCGTACATTTATTGTGGAGCTATATTTGGTGGATGGGCCGTCTATGATGCCAACCTTGGAGCATCAGCAACGGTTGGTGGTAAATAAATTTATTTATCAGGTACGGCCACCGGAGAGGGGAGAAATTCTCATTTTCCAATACCCAAGGGATAAAAGCCGCGATTTTATTAAGCGGGTAATCGCTATACCAGGTGATACCATCGAGATAAAGGACCACAATGTATATGTAAATGGAGAGCTGCAAAATGAGGATTATATCCTTAGCAAGTGTCGGGGGGATTATCCAAAGACTACCATTCCAGAGAAGCATGTCTTTGTAATGGGGGATAATCGCAATAATTCTGAGGATAGCCGTTATCCAGATGTAGGCTTTGTTCCCTATGAGCTGCTAAAGGGGAAGGCAATGCTGGTATTTTGGCCATTGTCTGAAAGCAAGACCTTACCATAAGCTTAGGGCTTACTCTACTAAAGTTCAGTAGGAGTTTAAAGCTCCCACTGAATAAATCTCTTTTTACCATAATTTTTAGCACCGGTTTTGTCCGGTGCTTTTCACTGTTATTTCATTGTAGAATGTTATGGTATTAGTATTAAAGTGAGGTTTTGTTTATGAATTTTTCAAAAAAAATAGCTGCCTATGTGCTGGCAGCATCGGTATTTGCATTGCCGGCAGCCGGTATTGCTGCTGAAAACTTTGAGGGCTTAACCGAGGAGCAGGTATTTGAGCTGGGAAACACCTTCACTGACAAGCATGATTATAATAAAGCCGTAGAAGCCTATAGTCATATTCTTGCAACAAATGATAGCTGGGCATTAATATATACAAAGCGGGCCAAGGCAAACTTTCTCTTAGGAAACCGGACCAGGGCAGATGAGGATATTGCTGCGGCCATGGCCTTGGACAGTAATTTACCTGACATATATTGCGTAAAGGGTAACATGCTGTTTTTAGACAATGATTTTTCCGGTGCGGAAAAGGAATTGAACAGGGCCTTGGAGCTGAAGGGGGATTATGTAGAGGCCCTGACCCTTCGTGGGAAGCTGTATAGTGACATGAACCGAATCCCAGATGCCATCAATGATTTAACCAAGGCGTTGACCATTGACCCATCAGCGGTGACTTACGTAAATCGGGCGATTGTTTATGAAAAGGTACCGGATATGTCCTCGGCCTATATTGATTATACCCGGGCCCTGGAATTGGATGCCACCTATGTACCGGCCTATATTAATCGGGGAATGCTCAACTATTATCAGCGTAAATTCAAGGCTGCCCGCAGTGATTTTGATATGGCAATAAAATTTGACCCGAAGAATGTAAATGCCTATACAAATCGGGGCTCTGTATTTTTGATTGAAGAGGATTATGACAATGCCCTAAAGGATTTCAACAGGGCTATTGAGATAGATCCTTCAGCTGCCATGGCCTATAACGGCCGAGGGCTTACTAACCAAAAAATGGGGCGCTATAGTGATGCATTACATGATTATGATAAATGTATTGAGCTGGCCCCAAGCTATGAATATGGTTATCAGAACCGTTCCCTATTGTTGCGGGACATCGGTGTGCCTGAGAAGGCCCTACCGGATTTGGATAAGCTTATAGAGCTTTATCCAAAGGATGGCTATGCTTATTCTGGCAAAGGCTGCATATATTTGGAGCTGGAGCAATATGACAACGCTTTGCGAGAATTTACCAAGGCAGTGGAGCTGGAGCCATCTAAGCCGGATTATGTGTTTAATAAAGCCGTAGCTGAAGCATATTTAAAGAAAAATCAGGAGGCTGTGCGGGATTTTACGGCTACAATAGAGCTCAATGAACAATATGTGGATGCCTACCTTTATCGGGGGATGGTTTACGCTTCCATGGGAATGAAGGCAGAGGCTCAACGTGATTTTGATCGGGTAATAATGTATGATCCGAACAATGCCAAGGCAAAGCGCGAACTGGATAAATTAAAGTAAGGAAGGTTTACCATAGGTTCATTTTAATTTCGTCTGGCCAGGATTGTTGATAGATAGTTTAGCTTGTCCTTCCTGTGAGCTTTTACATCATGGATAATCTGTTCATTATCAAGACCTGCTCGGCTTACCAGTACAGCCTGTTCAAGCATATTATTTTTTTCCAATAAATCAGTCATAGCTTCGAGGCTCTTGGCAACCTTCATTAAAACTACATTATCAGATACGGCTATTGCTTTTTTTATTTTTTCAAGGCTGGCAGTGGCCGGAATGATGGAAAGTATATTATCACCCTCAACAATGGGATGGCCTACCATACTACCTATGGCTGCAAAGGCTGGTATTCCGGGAATTGTTCTGATGTCTACGCCGTCTTTTTTCAGACGCTGGAAAATGTAAATATATGTGCTGTAAAGCATAGGGTCTCCAATGGTGAGGAAGGCTACATTTTTTCCTTCCTCTAAAAGCTTTAAAATAACCTGCTTGTTGGCATCCCATATGTCAGAGCTGGTTTTTTCAAAGTCCTTTACCATAGGAAATACCTGGTAGATTATCTTGACATTTTCCTTTAGATAGGGTTGGGCAGCGGTCAGGGCCACACTGCCATCCTTTTTTTCGGTTTTTGGTGCAATCAGTACATCTACCTGTTTGATAGCATTGACAGCCTTTATTGTCAGAAGCTCTGGGTCCCCAGGACCTACACCGATACCATAAAAAATTCCACTCATTGCAAATTCTCCTTTATTGTGGTGATATAGAAATATCCCTGTGATATTGAATTTTTATGTTAGAAATGTCGATATAATGTATGATACAATGATGTATATTGTATTTGCTTTTGGCCAATATTTAGGAGGAACAAATGGAGCCTAAAACTCTTGCCTTAGGGTTTCTTATTGCGTCTTTGGTGATTTTTGTTTTAATATTTAAAGCCTACAAAGATGATGGGAAGACACCTAGATTTCATAAAAAAGCAGCAATTCTGTTTGTTGCATTGACAGTACTCAACATTTTAGAAGCCTTTGTTCGTGGTGGCGCGGACATTATGATGATTGTGTGTACTGTTCTTACTTCGGTGGCTGCGTCAGTTAATTGGCGTATATATAAGAAAGGAGAGTGAGCCTCATGGATAATTACATGAGCATTGCAGCTATGTCGGTTGATATGCATCAGCAGATGGATGCTACCAGCCTGGGCACAGCAGTCTTAAAGATGGCAATGGACACTCAAACTGCGGCCATGGATGGCATGATTGAAGCTATGGATTCTATTGATGTATCAGCCATGACGGGAGTTGGAGGTCTGATAGACATTCTGGCTTAATAGTATATGTGTTGCTTTTAGTCCATTATCCTATTGGATAGTGGATTTTTTTTGTAACAACCAGCATTTTTATATGGAATATCCCTGTCTCCCCTGGGTGAGATGTCACGAAGTGACAGATGGGTTATTTAGCGGCTTTTTTAGCCGCTTTTCGTTTTTATATACATCAAGTATCAGATGCTTTACTACCACTATGCATGGAACAGCCAAAAACATTCCGGCCGTACCTAAAATTTCACCGCCCAGAACAACCCCCAGAATAGTGGTAACAGGATGTATGTCAAGGGATTTTCCCACAATATTAGGATAGACAATATTATGATTTATCTGGGTCATTATCAAATAAAAGCAGGTGGTTTGCAGTATAAGATATGGAGCATCAGTGGCAGTGAGCATAATGCCAAATATTGAGGCTACCGTTGGTCCAAGGACCGGGACAAATTCACATACTCCGCTTAAAACGGCAAAGACAGAGGCGTATTTTACGTCCATGAGGGTAAAGTATCCATATACCACAATACCGGTTATACAACACATTAGCAGCTGACTGCGAATGTATATTTGCAGGGAATGTAAAACAGCTGTAAAAAGGCGAAAAACTCTAACCTTATCCTTACGGGGAAACAGATTGGAAACAAAATGAAGGATACCGCGGCCATCCTTCAATAAATAGAATGTAACAAAGACAATTATTACAAAATCAATGATTTTATTGAAGGTTGATAGGATTATTTGCAGGGACTCCCGTAACAGTTTAGATCCCATGGAGGTTAATTCTCCCCATATATCGTCTAAGCTGCTGTTAATGGTGGGCATATCCTGAATAAGCTGCATATTTTGAATTTTTGCAGCCACGGCCGGTAAATCCATAATAAAGCTGGAGAAGGTCGGAATAAATGACACAGATACCACCGTGGCAAAGGCAAAGATTATAAGGAGAAATACAAACAAAATAATCCCGGCAGACAACCCACGGGGGATTTTTTTTGACAACAAATTAACAGGCCCTACCAGCAGCAGCTGCAGCAGCAGAGATATAAAAAATATAAAGGCAAAGGCCGGGTAAAGCCAAAAGGTAGAAAGAAGTGCTACAAAAGCCGTAACCAATATAATCGACGTTTGTCGTTTTGCAAACATGAAACAATGTCCTCCTAATTTCTCCGCCTTGCATTTGACAGCACCTCTGGCGAAGTTTTTGTTCAAAAATTATTGTATCAATACACTAGTGAATATTATATCATTTATCGCGTAATATTATATCACAGTAATATATATTATACAGTCAGAGTTTTATACCTATATAATCTTGCAAGCTGTGTGGTTTCGTTATAGAATAGGTTTAGCCTTAAAAAAATTGAGCTTTTAGGAGTATGTGATGGATAATCTTTTAGATAAATATGCAAAATTAGTGGTGAAAACAGGTATAAATATTCAAAAGGGTCAGCTGCTGGTAATAAATTCCCCTATTGAATGTGCCGACTTTGCCCGACGGATTGCCAAGGCAGGGTTTGAGGCAGGCTGCTCTGATGTAAAGATAAATTGGAGCGATGAAAAATTTTCCCGGATTCGGTTTGATGGGGCAGCCAGGGAAATTTTCGATGATTTTCCAAAATATCGGTATGATATGTTCATGAGCTTCAAGGAGAAGGGAGCAGCCATCGTATCGATTCATGCCTCTGATCCACTTATATTTAAGGGGGTAGAGCAGGAAAAGCTGAGAAGGGCTCAGATGGCTGCCGGTAAAGCATTGCTGGAATATCGCAGTGCACTTATGAATAATGAGCTGCGCTGGTGCGTTGTGTCTATACCTACTCCTGCCTGGGCCTCAAAGGTTTTTCCTGCGTCTTTAAGTGAGGATGAGGCTGTTTCAAAGCTGTGGCAGGCGATTTTTTCCGCAGTTCGCATTGATGAGCATACTGACCCTATTGAAGCATGGAATAAACATACAGACTTTATGCAAAGGGCAACAGAATTTCTAAATAACCAGCAGCTGGTATCGCTACATTATACCAGTGGCCTGGGGACAAGCTTAACAGTAAAGTTGCCTGTTGGGCATATCTGGGCTGGCGGGGCGGAAATAGCTGCTGATAAGGTGAAATTTGTGGCCAATATGCCTACCGAGGAGGTTTATTCCCTGCCGGACCGTAATGGGGTAGACGGCGTAGTATATGCCTCTAAACCATTGATTTATCAGGGAGATGTTATTGACGGAATTAAACTGGTGTTTAAGGCTGGAAGGGTTGTGGAGTACAGTGCTGCCAGGGGAGAGAAGGTATTAAAGCAGCTTCTGGAAACGGATGAAGGGGCAAGTCACCTGGGAGAGGTGGCTCTGGTGCCATATGATTCGCCTATATCCAATAGTGGCATATTATTTTATAATACCCTTTTTGATGAAAATGCGGCCTGTCATCTGGCTTTTGGCAAGGCCTATCCAACCTGCCTGACCGGTGGTGATAAAATGGATACGGTTGAGCTTTTAAGTCATGGAGTAAACGATTCCCTGGTCCATGAGGATTTTATGATTGGTACTGAGGATATGGAAATTGTTGGAACTAAGGCTGATGGCAGTAAAATTCAGATTTTTACCAAGGGTAATTTTGTTGATTTTTAATAACACAGGCTGCCCATATGGGAAAATATTGCCTTCCCCTTTGGGGAAGGGGGACCGCTTCAGCGGTGGATGAGGTGTTTCATGAGTAACTAATATCGTTAGCCTTAAAAGAAAGGAACCTATATATGGGTGATTATTTTAATAAACAGGTTTTCAAGGCGGTATGGCCAATCTGCTTTGGCTATATTCCCTTGGGGGTGGCCTGTGGTATATTGGGACAAAAGGTTGGCCTTGATGCCTTTTTGATGGCCATGATGTCCGTGTTTTTGTTTGCCGGCAGTGGGCAGTTTATTGCTTTAGCCATGATTGGTGCCGGAACAGCTATTATTCCAATTGTTATTACCGTAGGTATTGTAAATTTGCGGCATATGCTTTATGGCCTTATTCTAAACCAATATATTTCCAAGGAATCTTTGTTATATCGCATGATTTATGCCCAGGAAATAGTGGATGAAACCTTTGCGGTAAACAGTATTGAATTTCAAAAGCGCAATAGTACATGGAATCCTAAAAAGGCCTTTAGTCTGAATTTTTTGTCTCATATGAGTTGGATTTTGGCAACTGTGGCCGGGGTTTTATTAGGTAATGCTATTAATATAGATACTGGGCTGGTAAGCTATGCCCTTATTGCCATGTTTATTGGCCTGTGGTCTTTTCATTTTAAATCAGCTAAGCTGGTGGGTATAGGTATTCTTGGTGGTGGTCTGGCCCTGCTTTTGTCCAATTGGCTGGACAATATGCTAAACGTTGTGGTGGCAACTATAGTGGCGGCAATCATTGGTGCAGTTATTGATAAAGGGGAGGGAGCAGCGAAGAAATGAGCTACACAGACATTATAATTTGTATTTTTGGATTATTTTGTACATCCTACATTTCAAGAATTCTTCCATTGGCTGTCTTAGGTCGTCGCCCCCTGCCAATCATTTTATCCTTATGGCTTAAG
>JAFVER010000165.1 GCA_017475925.1 Anaerovibrio sp.
ATGGAAGCCGTTGACTGGCGATGATGAAAAGGAAATGGATGTGTCTGAGCTGGTGGAGCTTTTGCATAGTGATCCGGACCTTATGCGGGACGATGATATGAAACGACTGGAGCAGCATTTTGCTTCCCGCATACGCCGGGCCAGAGAGGCAGCTGAAATAATGGAAAAGGATGCTGATGCCTTTCAGGCATCAGTAAGAGAACAATTGGATTATCGGCAGTGGTTCCGGTTTAGGCTGTTTTTTGACAAGGGGGAGCAGATTCAGCGGCGTGAGCTGACTGATAAGGCTTTTTTCCGGTTTAGTGGCGGTGAAAAGGCAATGGCAATGTATGTTCCTTTGCTGTCAGCGGCTTATTCACGTTATATGGACGCCGGTAGCGATGCCCCAAGGCTTATTACTCTGGATGAAGCCTTTGCCGGGGTGGATGAGCAAAACATGCGGGATATGTTTAGATTGGTTGAGCAAATGGGCTTTAACTATATAATGAATTCCCAGGCTATTTGGGGGGATTATGATGTGGTGCCAAGTCTGAACATCTATGAGCTGCTGCGACCACTTAACGCAAATTATGTATCGGTTTTAGGGTATCATTGGGATGGCAGTACCCGAAATATCATGGTGGAGGAACCAGAAAATGTCTGACGTGGCAATGGCGGCGGCTGAGTATTTCAAAAAGCATGGTGTTCTTTTAAGGCTTGTAAAGGAATTTTCCGTTAAATATCGTAGCTTGGGGCATTTTGGCGGAACTGTACAGTTAATAGAGCTTACCCCAGTGGAGCAAACAGATTTGGCAGCCTTTTTGCGGCGGGATACTGGAAAAACTGAGACTATAAGCTTTAGGGAGTTTGAAGCGGCTTGGGGGAAAACCAGGTTTGGCAGCCTGGAATTAGGTGAATTTATTTTGGCAATGCTTCCGAAAAATTTTATCAGCAAAAAAGAGGAACGCCAGCAGGAGCAGCTTGCAAGGCACACTATTTATGAAGACCTTATGAAAAGACATACCTCCAGCTATACTCATAAATGGCTACAGGCCTTAGCTGACGGACAGCTTAGGCTTCATAAAAGGGAGCTATATCTTGATAAAGACTTATTGCACATTGTGGCAACGGGGCTCGATGCCATTACGGAGGAGTATATCAGACTGCCAATCTTTGCCAACTATGTTGCTGGTAATCCCCATTGCTTTGATATGGATCAGCCGGCTGGACGATTGCTATTGCAGGCTTTGGCATATTTTGATGGTATTTCAGTGCCGGTATCGGCGGATGAACGGACGAATTTATTGTATAAATATCACATAATAAGGGATGATATTTTAAATTTTGCCACAGTGTATGGTCTGACTGCCTATACAAAGACTAGTAAAGAGCTTATTTACTGGCGAAAAGCGTCAGAGACTTATTCTCCCTTAAACATTCCCTTGCGGGAAATAAGTTTGGCGGAGCGGGTGGTGCCAATCAATGATTTCAATGTAGTTTATATTGTGGAAAATTCCGGTATATTTTCTGCCCTGCTGGATAAATTACAGGAGAAGAAACAGATTGTTCCACTGGTAGCACTTCATGGACAGTTGAAGGCTGCTTCATGGGCATTGCTTGATGGGTTAGCCAAGAGTGGCATGAAGCTGAAATATTCTGGAGATTTCGACCCTGAAGGAATCAGTATAGCCCAGCACATTCTGTCACGCTATGAAAATGCTGAGCTATGGCATATGTCGGTGGATGAATACCAGCAGGCTACGGTTGAGCTGCCGGAAAATCGGCTGAAAAAATTGCCTGGTGCGGTTCATCCAAAATTAGATGCCTTGGTAAAAGAGGTCATCAGAAAAAAACGGGTTCTTTATCAGGAAAGCCTGTTGGATAAAATGTATGAAGATTTGGCCATATAGAGGTAGGAAATGCTTACTGTTAAATCTAAGCGAATACAATATACGCCTTCCAGCTTCGCCAGGGCTTCTTTGCTTCATTTAGCTGAGGTGGGGTGGCTTACGGCGCTAAAGCCCCATACCTCGCAACGCAATAATCTGGGAGGCTTTTTGTTTTTGGTGGTAGAAAAGGGTGCGGGCATTGTGCAAATGGGAGAAAAAAGTTACCAGCTAACGGCAGGAGATGCGGCCTTTGTTGACTGCTCATGTCCATATTCCCATAGCACCAGTGATGACCTGTGGTCTGTGTATTGGACCCATTTTGATGGGCCGGCTCTGTTGGCGGTTTACAATAAATTTCTCAATCGTTCGGGGAAACCGGTGTTTACTGTTTCTGACGAGGCCCAATATATCGAGCTGCTGCAAAAATTATACAAAACCGCCGAGGGGGCATCCTATGTGCGGGATATGGGAATAAATACCCTGTTGTCAGCTTTGCTGGAAAATATAATGAGGGATTGCTGGACAGAGGATAAGCACACCTTTAAGGGGAATGTGGAGGAGATACGGCTATATCTGGAAAATAATTATATGAAGCGCATTACCCTGGACAGTCTTTCGGAACGCTTTTTTATGGAAAAAACCTATCTGGGGCATGTGTTTAACCAGGCCATAGGAACCTCTCCCATAAGATATCTGACCACTATACGTGTACGTAGAATAAAGGAATTTCTCAGGTTTACTGACAATACGTTGGGGGAAATCGCCACTAAGGTTGGCTTTTCCTCGGAGCAGTATTTATCACGGGTTTTTAAGGAGGTTGAGGGGATTTCTCCAGGAGAATATAGAAAACGCTGGAAATAAAAACACAAGATAGTGCAAGTTTATCCAAAGAAATTGAATGGCAATAAGCTGCATAATATGAAAAAATAGTGCAAAAGCCGGTGGGGCGATTGCAGTACAATCTCTCTGCTTGGGCAGGGAGATTATTATATTTTGGAGGAGTTTGCATGAAAAAAGCATTGATTACTGGCATAACAGGTCAGGACGGTTCATATTTGGCAGAGCTATTATTGGATAAGGGCTATGATGTTCATGGCATTATTCGACGTTCTTCAGTGGATTATCGGGAGCGGATTGCCCATTTGGAGGGGAAGCCGAATTTTCACCTTCATTATGGTGATATGGGGGACTCTATGGGTCTGATGGCGGTTATCAGCACCGTTCGTCCCGATGAAATTTATAATCTGGCGGCGCAAAGTCACGTTCAGGTTTCCTTTGATGCTCCTGAATTTACTGCTGATGTGGATGCAACTGGCGTCCTTCGTATATTGGAGGCAGTTCGTCTTTGTGGGTTAAAGGACACCTGTCGGATATATCAGGCTTCCACTTCCGAGCTGTATGGTAAGGTAGAGGAGGTACCTCAGAACGAAAATACCCCATTTCATCCATACTCCCCTTATGCAGTTGCCAAGCAGTACGGTTTTTGGATTACCAAGGAATATCGGGAGGCCTACAATATGTTTTGCTGCTCAGGCATCCTCTTTAACCACGAGTCGGAGCGTCGGGGCGAAACCTTTGTTACCAGAAAGATTACCTTGGCAGCAGCCCGTATTGCTCAGGGCAAGCAGGAGAAGCTGTATCTCGGCAATTTGGACAGTCTGCGGGATTGGGGTTATGCCAAGGATTATGTGGAGTGCATGTGGCTGATTCTTCAGCATGATAAGCCGGAAGATTTTGTTATAGCCACCGGGGTACAGCATTCTGTGCGTGAGTTCTGTCAGCTGGCCTTCCATCATGCCGGGATTGAGCTGGAATTTTCCGGTGATGGTATGGAGGAAAAGGGCATTGACAAAGCCACTGGCAGGGTAGTAGTGGAGGTAAGCCCAGATTTTTACCGTCCTACAGATGTTGTCAATCTTTGGGGGGATCCTACCAAGGCCAAAAATGAGCTTGGCTGGAATCCTACAAAAACAACCTTTGAGGAATTGGTGGCCATAATGGTAAAGCATGATATGGAAAAGGTTGCAGCTGAGCGATTGACAGAACGGGTAAATTTGGCAGAGTTCTTGGAAAAGGGTGTCGTAAAATGATGGAAAAAAATGCGAAAATTTATGTGGCCGGTCATCGAGGCATGGTGGGCTCGGCCATTGTTCGTGAGCTTAAACGGCAGGGCTATACCAATATTATTACAAGAACCCATAAAGAGCTTGATTTATGCCGGCAGGAGCAGGTAGAAAAATTCTTCGCTGAGGAAAAACCGGAATACGTGTTTTTGGCGGCTGCCAAGGTTGGGGGTATTGAGGCTAATTCCCATGCTTTGGCTGATTTCATGTACGATAATATGATTTTGGAAATGAATGTTATCAATTCGGCCTGGAAGAATTGTTGCAACAAGCTGGAATTTTTGGGTTCATCATGCATATATCCCCGCATGGCACCACAGCCTATGCCTGAAAGCTGTCTTTTGACCTCTGAGCTGGAGAAAACCAATGAGGCATATGCCTTGGCCAAGATTTCCGGTTTAAAATATTGCGAGTTTTTAAATCGTCAGTATGGTACAGACTATATTTCAGTAATGCCAACAAATCTATATGGACCAAATGACAATTATCATCCAGAGCACAGTCATGTGCTGCCGGCACTTATTCGACGGTTTCATGAGGCCAAGGAGGCAGGGGCAGCCAGTGTAACCTGCTGGGGGGATGGCTCACCGCTGAGGGAGTTCCTTTATGTGGATGATTTGGCCAATCTTTGTGTATTCCTCATGAATAATTACAGTGGTAACGAGACTGTCAATGCAGGTACTGGTAAGGAGCTTACCATCAAGGAGCTGACTGAGCTGGTTGCCAAAATAGTTGGTTATGACGGGGAAATACTATGGGACCCATCCCGGCCTAATGGCACGCCAAGAAAGCTTTTGGATGTGTCAAAGGCAGCGGCGCTGGGCTGGAGATATAAGACGGAGCTGGAGGATGGTATTCGGTTGGCCTATAAGGATTTTTTGGAAAATCCGATGCGGGCAGAAAGGTGAGCTTTAATTCGGATTAAATACTAAGCTGTTGATTAATTGGTGTTAGTCAACAGCTTTTTTGTATGATGATTTTAACCAATTGAATTGAAAAAAAGTTCAATTCAAAGTTACAATTTATTCATTTGTTGGAAAATTTCCACATGAGTCCTTTTATTTTACAAATTTATAGGGTAGTTGTATAATTAATTTGTAGGATATATATGTTTTTATACATAACTCAAACGTCCCAACTTCCCAAATAGAAAATTGAAGAAATCTAGGTGTATTGTCTATAAGTGGACATTATTTTGCCTTGGCACTTAGTGAAATCGAGCTATGCGAAGATTGAACTTAGTTCCACTAGGCAAAATGTCTTGAGCGAGAGCGTTCCACGTTAGACATTCACCTAGCATAAATACATATATTATACATGTGAGAGGTTTGAGTACATAATGCTTAAAGGGGGTTAATATGCTGATGCTATTACAGTATCAGCAACATAATAAGGGTAGTGTAGTGTTTTTTGAGAGGAGAGTTAATCTAGTATGAGCAAAAAAATGAAGACTATGGATGGTAATACAGCTGCTGCGTATATATCATATGCGTTTACTGATGTGGCTGCAATTTATCCAATCACTCCATCTTCACCAATGGCAGAGCATGTTGATGAAATGGCTGCCAAGGGCCAGAAAAATCTTTTTGGTCAGAAGGTTCGTATTGTTGAGCTACAGTCCGAGGCAGGGGCAGCAGGAGCAGTTCACGGGTCATTGCAGGGCGGTGCTTTGACTACCACCTACACAGCTTCTCAGGGCTTGCTGTTGATGATTCCGAACATGTATAAGATTTCCGGTGAAATGCTGCCAGGGGTGTTCCATGTTTCCGCGCGTGCCTTGGCTACGTCTTCCCTGAATATTTTCGGTGATCATCAGGATGTTATGGCTGCCCGTCAGACTGGTGTGGCAATGCTGGCTGAGTCCTCCGTACAGGAGGTTATGGATTTGGCAGCTGTAGCCCATCTGGTTGCCATTAAGGGTAAGATTCCATTCCTTAATTTCTTTGATGGATTCCGGACCTCCCATGGAATTCAGAAGATTGAAGTGGTTGATTACGATGATTTGGCTAAAATCCTCGATTGGGATGCTGTAAATGCCTTCCGGCATAATGCACTTAATCCTGACCATCCAGTCATTCGTGGTACTGCTCAGAATGATGATATATATTTCCAGGGCCGTGAGGCTGTAAACAAGGCTTATGACGCTTTGCCAGAAATGGTGGAGGAAGCCATGGCCCAGATGGCCAAGATTACTGGCCGTGAGCATCATATCTTTGATTATTATGGTGCCAAGGATGCTGAGCGGGTAGTTATTGCTATTGGCTCTATCAATCAGACTCTCCAGGAATGTGTAGATTATCTCAATGCTAAAGGTGAGAAGGTTGGTGCTGTAGCAGTTCATCTCTTCCGCCCATTCTCTGTTGAGCACTTCCTGAAGGCTATTCCTTCTACAGTTGAAAAAATTGCGGTTCTTGACCGTACAAAGGAGCCAGGTGCTCTTGGCGAGCCTCTGTATCAGGATGTTCGTACTGCATTTTATGCAAGCCACCGTCATCCATTGATTGTTGGCGGTCGTTATGGCTTAGGTGGTAAGGATGTGGCTCCAAGACAGGTGCTTGGCGTCTTTGAGGAATTAAAGAAGGATGCGCCAAAGAACGGCTTTACCATTGGTATAGTTGATGATCTTTCTGATACCTCCCTTGACCTGTATCCGGAGCATGTCAACCTTACTCCGGCAGGAACCACTGCCTGCAAGTTCTGGGGTCTCGGCTCTGATGGTACAGTAGGTGCTAATAAATCCGCTATTAAGATTATTGGTGACAAGACTGATTTGTACGCTCAGGCATATTTTGCCTATGATTCCAAGAAGTCCGGTGGTATTACCATGTCCCACCTGCGGTTTGGTAAGTCACCAATCGCTTCTCCATATCTTATTCAGAATGCGAACTTCATTTCCTGTTCACAGCAGTCTTATGTAAATAAGTATGACCTGTTGGCAGGACTTCAGCCAGGGGGTACCTTCCTGCTGAATACTCTGTGGTCTGACGAGGAGCTTTCTGAGAAGCTGCCAGCTTCTATGAAGCGGTTTATTGCCAAGAATAACATTAAGTTCTATACAGTAAATGCAGTTAAGATTGCTCAGGATTTGGGTCTGGGTGGACGCTTCAACATGGTAATGCAGTCGGCATTCTTCAAGCT
Source organism: Anaerovibrio sp. (assembly GCA_017475925.1). GTDB lineage: Bacteria > Bacillota > Negativicutes > Selenomonadales > Selenomonadaceae > Anaerovibrio. The sequence goes on from JAFVER010000165.1 coordinate 7,130, forward strand.
GGCTGATATTATTCCGCTTCAGAAGGCTGTAGGCTATTTGAAGGATGCTATCGTAACCTCATATGGCAAGAAGGGCCAGAACATTGTTGATATGAACAATGGTGCTGTTGATGCTGGTATTGATGCCCTGCATCTGGTAAATGTTCCAGCTGATTGGGCTGAGGCTAAGGATGCAAAGGCTGACGACCGGGCTGATATTCCGGCTTATGTTAAGGAAATTTTGGAACCGGTTAATCGTCAGGAGGGCAACAAGATTACTGTTAAACAGATGGCCGCCCATGCGGATGGTACCTTCCCATCTGGTACAGCTGCCTATGAGAAACGTGGTATTGCCATTAACGTTCCTGAATGGGATGTTACCAAGTGTATTGAATGTAATCAGTGTGCCTTTGTTTGTCCACATGCTGCAATTCGTCCAATTCTCACCAATGATGAGGAGAAGGAGGCTGCACCAGAGGGCTTTACCTCCAAGCCAGCCCTTGGCACTAAGGGCCTGAACTTCACCATGGCAGTTTCTGCTCTTGACTGCTCCGGCTGCGGTAACTGCGCAATTGTTTGCCCAGCCAAGGAGAAGGCTTTGGTTATGAAGCCTATTGCTTCCCAGATTGATAAGCAGGCTGTATTTGATTATGGTGTTAAGGTAAGTCCTAAGACTAACCCTATGAAGAAGACCACTGTAAAGGGCTCCCAGTTTGAGACTCCTTGTCTGGAGTTCTCCGGTGCCTGCGCTGGCTGTGGTGAGACTCCGTATGCTAAGCTCATTACCCAGCTCTTTGGTGGCCGTATGATGGTTTCCAATGCAACTGGCTGTTCCTCTATTTGGGGTGCTTCTGCTCCGGCAATGCCATATACCAAGAATGCCTGGGGACATGGCCCAGCTTGGGCTAACTCCCTCTTTGAGGATAACGCAGAGTACGGATTAGGTATGTTCCTGGGTGTTATGGCAGTTCGTGAAGCCTTGGCAGCTGATGTTACTGCAGCCCTTGAGTCCGGCAAGATTTCCGATGCCTTGAAGAATGCAATGGTTGACTGGAAGGATAACATGAATATCGGCGAGGGTACCCGTGAGCGGTCCCTGAACCTTATCGGTGCTTTGGAGGCCGAAAAGGGTGATGATCCACTGCTCAACAAGATTTATGACAATCGTGATTTCATGGTTAAGCGTTCCCAGTGGATATTCGGCGGCGACGGTTGGGCTTATGATATTGGCTACGGCGGTTTGGATCATGTATTGGCTTCCGGTGAGGATGTAAACGTATTTGTATTTGATACTGAGGTATATTCCAACACTGGTGGTCAGGCTTCCAAGTCAACTCCGGCAGCTGCTATTGCTCAGTTCGCTGCAACTGGTAAAAAGACCAAGAAAAAGGATTTGGGTATGATGGCCATGTCCTATGGCTATGTATATGTAGCTCAGGTAAACATGGGTGCAGACAAGAATCAGGTGCTGAAGGCTATTACCGAGGCTGAGGCTTATCCGGGACCATCCCTTATTATAGGCTATGCTCCTTGTATCAATCATGGTATCAAGATTGGTATGGGCAAGTCCCAGATGGAGGCTGCCCGGGCTGTTGAATGTGGCTATTGGGCAAACTACCGTTACAACCCAGAGCTGGTTGGCACTGACAAGAATCCGTTTAGTCTTGATTCTAAGGAGCCAGACTTCAGCAAGTTCCAGGATTACCTTATGGGTGAGGTTCGTTATAACTCCCTTAAGAGGTCCTTCCCAGAGGCTGCTGATGCACTCTTTGAAAAGACTCAAAAGGATGCAGAGGGTAGATATGCTGGCTATAAGCGCTTAGCTGGAAAAGAATAAGAAATAAAATGAAGTATTTTATCGGCGTGGCTTCGGCTGCGCCGATTTTTATTTTGTAACAGCACTTAATGAAAGCGAGCCAACAAGGGTTGCTTGAATTTAGTAAAACGAGACTTATTCAGTGGGAGCTTTAAACTTCCACTGAATATTAGGGCGTGTTGATTAATTCCATTCGCCCATCTTCACAGGTCTTGACTGTCCTTGCGTCGTTGACAAATCCTCGACATAGTACCACTATGACTGTGGTTTGTCGCCTAGCAATAGACAGCCAATCACTGC
>JAFVER010000166.1 GCA_017475925.1 Anaerovibrio sp.
AGCGGACTCATAGTGGCTTAGGCTACAAGACACCAGCTGCAGTTCATGCAGAATGTGCGGCGTAAAGTCGCACTTTCGGTGTCCACTTTATTGACATAAGACCAGCGTATACAATGAAATCTTAGTGACAGTAGTGCAACTAAGCTCATTCTGCGCCAATATTGCCTGATTTCGCTAAGTGCACCTTGCATACATAAATTTACCGTTCATTTGCGCCCTAACGGGCTTAATTCACGGAGTTATATAGTAAATACAAGCTAAAGGCGCAGCATAAGCTTTATATTTCATGTAAGGGCGTGTGTATACAACCTGTGTATACTAAGCTTAGGCATTACACCTTGCTTTAACAAATACATTTATGTGGAAAGTTTAAGTTTACTAATTATCGGGAGGTTGTTTTTTTGTTAGCATCAAAGGATTTCGAAGATATAGAAGAAAAAATTCTCCAGGGCCAGCGACTATCCCGGGAGGACGGCATCCGCCTGTTTAAATGTCACGACCTTGCCTGGCTGGGAGCAATGGCCGACCATGCTCGACAGAAAAAATGTGGTGACATAGTTTACTATAACGTAAATTGTCATGTAAATCTAACCAACATCTGTACATCCCACTGTAAGTTTTGCGCCTTTGGCCGGGACAGCAATGATACCGGGGCTTACGAAATGACCAAACAGCAGGCTTTGGCCGTAGTGGCAGACGCCATGCAGGACCCCAACCTGGCTGGACTGCATGTAGTAAGCGGTCTGCACCCCACCTGGACCTTTGACCATTATCTGGATATATTAAAGGCGATTCATAACACCTACCCAGAGCTTTATATCAAGGGCTTTACCGGCGTAGAAATCACCCATTTTGCCAAGATTTCAGGCCTATCGGTAAAAGACGTTTTGCTGCGTCTGCGGGATGAGGCAGGACTACAGGCTATTGCCGGTGGTGGGGCTGAAATCCTGTCTGACCGCATACGAAATGAGCTGTGCCCCAACAAGGCTACGGCAACGGAATGGCTACAGGTTGCCCAAACAGCTCACAGCCTTGGTATAAAATCCAATGCCAGTATGCTTTACGGTCATATTGAAACCCTGGAGGAGCGGGTGGACCACCTTATTACCCTACGGGAATTACAGGATAAAACCGGTGGCTTTCAGACCTTTATCTGTTTTCCATTTTTACCAAAAAACACTGAACTGGGAAAAGGCATTAAGCAGACCTCTATGTGGGACGATTTGCGTACTATGGCGATTTCCCGTCTGATGCTGGACAACTTTAAAAACATCAAGGCCTATTGGGTGATGCTCACCGTGCCGGTAGCTCAGGTGGCTCTTGGGTTTGGTGCCAACGATATTGATGGTACCATTCATAAGGAAACCATTCTTCATGATGCAGGAGCCACCAGCCCAACTTATTTGACTGAGGACAATATTATTCGGATAATCCGTGAAGCAGGACGTGTTCCGGCAGCCTGTGACTGTAATTTTAACATTTTACGTAAATTCAACTGAAGGGAGCCAATATGACTGATATAACTCATGCACGAAAAAAGGCCATTGAAGGTACGCGCCTTACCTTAGAGGACAGTCTGGCATTATACGAAGACAATGACCTGCTTTTCCTGGCCCGGTGTGCCCGCAAAATGAAGGAACGGAAAAGTGGGAAGAAGGTTTTCTATACAGTAAACCGTCATATTAACCTTACCAATATCTGCAAGGCCAACTGTCCATTGTGTGCCTTTCAGGTAAAGGACGGCAACCCCCATGGCTTTATACTTGATACCCAGGATATTGACAAAATTCTTTCCAATGCCCAAAATGTCAAAAATCTTTCTGAAATCCATATTGTCAGTGCGTTGCACCCGGACAGGACCTTTGATTATTACGTAAATGTTGTCCGTCAGGTAAAGGCCGCTCTTCCGAAGGCTGACGTAAAGGCCTTTACCCCGGTAGAAATAGTAAGTTTTTCCCAAATGACCGGAAAAAGTATTATGGAGGTGCTGACCACCCTAAAAAAGGCCGGCCTTGACAGTCTGCCAGGTGGCGGAGCGGAAATTCTATCCCCACGGGTAAGGGAAATTATTTGTCCTAAAAAGGCTACTGCCCAGGAATGGCTTGATGTTATGCGCACAGCCCACAGACTGGGAATTCGCACCAATGCCTCCATTATGTATGGTCATATTGAAACCATCCGGGAACGATTGGAGCATCTGTTTACCCTGCGAAGCCTGCAGGATGAAACCCATGGGTTTCAGGCCTTTATGCTGTTTCCTTTTCATCCTGACCACACTGAGCTTGGTGAAAAATATCAGCTAAAACGGGTGGGCTCCTGGGAGGATATGAAAATGCTGGCCCTTTCCCGGCTCATTTTGGATAACATTGACCATATAAAGGCCTTCTGGATTATGCTGACTATGCCTATAGCTCAACTGGCCCTGGGCTTTGGTGCTGATGATTTGGATGGAACCATTGGCGAGGAAAAAATCATTCACGCCGCCGGTGCCCAAACAAGAACCGGCATCACCCGGAATGAATTGGAGAGCTTTATCCGAGAAACCGGCTATGAGCCAGTACAACGTGATACCTTTTATCAGGAGGTGAAGGGCTGATGCGTATTAGCACAAAGCAGGGGGTTGCCATGCTGGAAGCAGGAGATCCCATAGAATTAGGGCTACAGGCTGACCAGGCCCGACGCCAGCGATTTGATGATACAGTGACCTTCATTGTTGACCGGAATATCAATTACACCAATGTCTGCAAAAATGAATGTAGATTCTGTGCTTTTTTTCGCCCTAAGGACCACCCGGATGCCTATCTTTTAACAAATGATGAAATATTGGCAAAGGTTCGTGAAACCGCTGAGGCCGGTGGGACTCAGGTAATGATTCAGGGGGGATTGTACCCTGATTTAGGACTGGAATACTATGAAACAATGCTCCGAAGCATAAAAGCCGAATTTCCCCAAATCACTATTCATTCCTTTACCGCCACCGAAATCCAATACTTTGCCCAGCAGGCTGGTCTTTCTATTGTTGACACCCTAAAACGCCTCCAGGAGGCTGGTCTTAGTAGCCTGCCTGGTGGGGGAGCGGAAATTTTGGTGGACGAGGTGCGACAGAAGGTCAGCCCCAAAAAAATCATGACAGAGGACTGGCTGCATGTAATGGAATGTGCCCACAGTATTGGCATGAAAAGCACGGCAACTATGGTAATCGGCTTTGGTGAAACCATGGCCCAGCGAATCCAGCACATGGAAAAAATCCGGCGCCTCCAGGATAAAACCAATGGTTTTCGGGCCTTTATCACCTGGACCTTTCAACCAGGCAACACCCAGCTGGGGGGCGAAAAAACCACTGGCTGGGACTACATGAAAACCCTTGCCCTTACCCGACTGTACATGGATAACATAAGCCATATTCAGGGCTCCTGGGTAACTCAAGGAGAGCGCATAGGCCAATTGACTCTGGCCTTTGGTGCCGATGATTTAGGCAGCATTATGCTAGAGGAAAATGTGGTTCGGGCCGCTGGAACCCAGTATGAAATGTCCATAAATAAAATGACTGATTTAATCCGTGGAGCTGGCAAAGAGCCTGCCCAGCGGGATACAGAGTATAACGTGATAAGAAGGTTTTAGCATGAGTGAACAAACTATTCCTGTGGCTGACTACGCCGTTGTAGGCGGTTCAGGCACTTTGTCCAGTGATTTTCCGGCAAAATTATCAGCCTCAGATGTGAGGATTTTGGCAGATAATCTCCGGTTTTCCACGCCATATGGCGAGGGCCCGGCCATGCGGCTGTTTTCAGTAGGAGAAAAGAACGTTCTTACTGTAAAAATGCATGGCTGGCGAAGCGGTGTAACCCGCAGCGATGCCTCCCGGCAAATATTCTGGATTTTTCGGGAAGCTGGAGTAAAACGCATTATCTCAGAGGGTGGAGTAGGCACCGTCAACAAGCTGTTGGATTTGCGGGATTTTATTATTCCCGATGATTACCTGGATTTATCTGTACGCAAGGACGTTATGTTGGATGGCAGATATCTTTTGGTAATGCGGGATGCCCTGTGCCATGAATTGCGTCAGGCCCTGATTGCTTCTACCAGAAAGCGGTTCTCCGGCCGGATATTTACCAGAGGAACCTATGCTGTCACTGATGGACGTCATTTTGAAAGTCCAGCCGAAATAGCCATGCTAAACGGCCACGCTGACATTGTTGGCCAAAGCCTTTGTCCAGAGGTGTATTTGGCCCGGGAAATTGGCGCCTGCTACGCCGGATTGTATTTTACCGTTAATTACGGCGAGGGTATTCGGGAAAAGTGGTCCCATCAGGATATGGCTGATATTTTCTATGATGATGCCCCAATGATTGGAGAAATTATACTGGACACTATCCGGGAGGTTTCGGCAAAAGACAGAACCTGCGAATGTCTGTCCCTCCGCAAGGAAACCCTCCTAAAGGACGTATACAACGAAGTATCCTCAAAGGGATAATTGGTAGATAAAGATAAAAGCTCCTTCGGCAACAGCTTATTACTGTTATTTCCGAAGGAGCTTACTTTATTTTAATTGTCTTCGTTTGTCCTTTTTCTTTTTGTACTTAAAGTACAGCACAGCAATTATCACAACCATTATCACACAAAATGCAATGCTTATTTCGTGGCCTACATCCATCATAACCTTCCAGCCTTCCCCCAGCATCATTCCTATAGCCAAAATCAGCATGGTCCAAGGCAAGGACCCCACAAAGGTATAAAAAACAAATTTCTTCATATCCACATGGGCAAATCCCGCCGGCAGGGAAATAAAGGTCCGTACCACCGGCAGCATACGGCTGAAAAACACCGCCTTTACCCCATATTTATCAAACCATTCCTGGGCAATATCCACATGGGATTTCATGATAAAAAAGTACCGTCCATACTTATCCACAAAGGGACGTCCCCCCAGATGACCTACATAATATGTGAGAATGGAGCCTACCATACCGCCAATCATCCCAGCCACCGTAGCCATTATAAATGTCATGCGGTCAATATAAATCATATATCCGGCAAAGCCCAAAATCAATTCACTGGGAATTGGAATACAGGCATTTTCCAGTCCCATCAGCACCGCCACCGCCAGGTAGCCCCACTGGTCAATAAACTCAAGAAATACATCAGCAAATTGTGACATTTCAACACCCTTTCATGACTTATCAAACCACACCAGTCTTTAACCCTTTATATAACAAACTTAAACTTACCACACAGATAAATTAAAGAAAGCTAGGCGTACTGTCTATAAGTGGACATTATTTTGCCTTGGTACTTAGTGCACTGACACAATGATATTTTGACAAACGACACCAGATATACCACCAACTGCTTTGTTGTCGTCAATCGACATAGCCACCGCTATGTCTCATTCCTCCGCCTCGCATTTGGTAACATATCTGGTGTCGTTTTTTGTTCAAAAATCATTGTATCAATACACTCGTGAAATCAAGCAAGTAGTTCTTGCCTTCCCCTCTGGGGAAGGGGGACCGCTTGCGACGCGAAGCTAGTCCTTTAGGTCGGTGGAAATACATAT
>JAFVER010000167.1 GCA_017475925.1 Anaerovibrio sp.
ACTCAAACTTCCCACATGGGTATATCGGTGAAACCAAGGTACAATGCCTATAAGCAGACATTATTTTGCCTTGGTACTTAGTGAAATCAAGCTATGCGAAGATTGAACTTAGTTCCACTAGGCAAAATTTATGAGCGCAAGCATTCTGCGTTAGGCATTCACCTGACATAAATACTTCAATTATGTATGTGGGAAGTTTGAGAGATATATATAATTTCACTGGGGAGAGGTGTTCAACATGGCAGATGTGGATAAAATACGTGTTCAAGATATTTTTGATATGGATTTCCTGCAAAAATTTCAGGATTCATATGCCCGTGCAGTTGGTATGACCGCCGTGACGGTGGATGCAGACGGTAAGCCGATTACCAGACCTACTGACTGGACAGATTTTTGTATGAAATTTACCAGAGACTCCAAGGAGGGCGGACGCCGCTGCGAGGAATGTGACCGAAAGGGCGGTGAAGCTGCCGCCAGAAACGGTCGCCCATCTGTGTATGAATGTCATGCTGGACTTATGGATTTTGGGGCGCCGATTATGCTGAACGGAAAGCAGATTGGCTCCATTTTAGGCGGTCAGGTTTTGACCAGTCCGCCAGATGAAGAAAAATTTCGCGCCTATGCCAGGGAAATAAACGTGGATCCCGATAAGTATGTTGAGGCACTTCGTAAGGTACAGGTTGTTCCCAAGGCTCGCCTGGAAAATGCTGCTGAAGGAATGTTTCTCATGGCTTCAGCTCTTTCAAAAATTGGGTATTTCCAGTATCAGATGAAGGAATTGGCTAAATCCATTAATGATACTGTCCTCCATGTTTCAGCAACAATGGAGGAGCTGGCAGCTTCGGCTCATGACGTAAATGACAATCAAAAGGGACTGAATTCAGAAATTAAGAATGTATCAGAAATATCTGGTAAGATTAATGAGTTTACCAGTCTTATTCGGGATATAGCCAAGCAGACCCGACTTCTTGGCCTTAACGCATCCATTGAGGCGGCCCGTGCTGGTACGGCTGGTGCCGGATTTGCCGTTGTATCAGAGGAAATTGGTAAGCTGGCTGACAGTTCCCGTGAAACTGTAGATAAAATTCAGGAATTTACTGATCGCATTGGTGAATCTGTGGATGAAACTGTGGCCAAGGGTGAGTCTACATCCGAGATTGTAGGGCAGCAGTCAACAGCTATTGCTGAGGTGGCCGAAGAGCTGACATCTCTTTCTGATACCGCTGCAAAGCTGGTTAATCTGGCCAGCAGTCATAAATAATCCATAAATTAAAACGCTGTAGGAGATATTGTTGAACAATATCCTCTACAGCATTTTTTATTTAATTATGTGCTTTCCGGCTACAAAGGCTTCCTTCCAATATCCATTGGATAGCTCGTCAACCCGTACACCCTTGCTGGATGAGGCGTGGATAAATTTTCCATCACCCAAATATATTCCGCAATGGGTTATTGCACTGTCAGAATCCGTGTGGAAAAACACCAGGTCACCAGTCTCCAATGCCCGAAGGGTGGATTTTTTACCTAAGGTATATTGCACATCAGCGGTGCGGGGAATCTTTATCCCATTTTGATTAAAAACGTACTGCACATAGCCTGAGCAGTCGAATCCCTTTGGGGTAGTGCCACCGGATGTGTAAGGAACGCCAATGTACTTTTTGGCTGTTTTTACAATACCAGGAACCTTGGAACGGGCAAGAATCGGCTGACTCTCAGGTATCCTGGTTATTTTTGGACTCGGGGACGCTACTGCTGGAGAAGCCGGTTTTTCCTTTTTTTTGGCAGCTGTAGCTGTTTTTTCAGGTGGTGGGGTGGTTTTCTTTAACGCCTTAATGGCATCCATGGTTTTTTCATCAACAATACCGCTGATTTTTATTTTGTTATCTCGTTGAAAGGCCAACACAGCTCGTTTGGTGTTATTGTCAAAGACTCCGGTAACCTTTTTTATGTTGTAGCCCATATCCTTTAAGCTTTGCTGTACGAAGGTTACTTCATCGCCATGAGAGTTAAGCTGTAAATCCTTGGCCAGTGTGGTACCTGTATTTAGTAAAAAAAGCATTAATGCGATTAGTCCACCTGCTAATATGTGCTTAGGAATTCTAAAAGGAAGAAACAGTTTCATATAGTACTACCCCCATATATCGGGCTATAGGTGCATAATATGCTCCATGCCCTGAGCCATTAATTTTACCACATGATCATCATCCAAAGTGTACCACGCTTCCTTGCCCTCCTTACGAAATCTTACGAGGCGGGCATCCCGGAGAATCCGTAGCTGATGGGAAACCGCTGATTGCTCCATGTTCAGGGCCTCAGCTATATCACAAACGCACATTTCCTCGTTGATGAGTAATGAAAGCAGCTTGATTCGAGTAGGAATCCCTAATATTTTAAATATTTCTGCTAATTTCTGACTTTGCTCATCGTCAAGCTTATGACAAAGTGCTTGCTTTATATTTTCAGGATGGGTAACATGAACTTCACAGACACCATCATCTATTTTATTTTTTTTCATGGTTACCTCCAATTATGCTTATGTTTGACCTGATACCATATTATTGCGTCAGCATAAAGGTTGACTTAGGGCGTGTTGATTAATTCAATCCACCCCTCTTCACAGGTCTTGAATGTCCTTGCGTCGTTGACCCTATACTAACGGGCGCTAAGGCTCCCATAGCGGTGAGTGTCTACTGTTCAACTTCAACAAAGTCTTGTTTCACAGGACACTTTCGCATAGGGCGCATTATCCAATCGGCTTTGCCTCTTGGATGCTTCCGTAAAGCATAGGATTTATTCGACTATGATTCAGTGGGAGT
>JAFVER010000168.1 GCA_017475925.1 Anaerovibrio sp.
AGGCAACCTAATCCCAGCACATAACCTCATATGATTTCTGCGACGCGAAGCTAGTCCTTTAGGGTTCGTCAGACCGGAGATTTGCCTACACCTTCCTTCAGATTTCACCTCACGATGGACACCCTTGGTGTTCAGCTATACCATTCCCGCTATTAGGGCTGGTTAGGGACTTTCACCCATTAGGGTGCGCCCAGCATGGGCGCACCTACATTCAGTGTGAGTTTAAGCTCCCACTGAATAAGTCTCATTTTACTATACACTCCGCTAAAAGAGCCTGTACCTTATACACATCAGCATCCTTGCTGAAGGTCTTTACCAATGGTGTAGTCCCCATATCTGCAACCCATATTTTAAGCTCTGCCTCCAAATCAAAATGCCCGGCCGACTCCACCTCAAAATGACGAATGCTTTTATATGGTACAGAATGATAATTTACCTTCTTGCCGGTGGCGCCCTGAATATCCACCATTATCAGCCGATAATCTGTAAAAATCATCAAATCCCGAATCCACTGGTATGCCTGTACAACTTGCTCATTCTGCCCCAATAGCTTGCCATAATCCTTCTTCACCGCCTCTATATCCGTCCCTGAAGCGTTTCCCATCAAACCACTAATTATCCCCATAGCTCTTACCTCCTTATTTATAGAAAAGGGGCGTCGTCACTATTTTTTAGTGCGACAACCCCCTTTAACCTAATACACAAATTATAGATGTATGAAATTCGGTTATTATCCTTAAGCCAGTACGATTTTGCTGAAGTCAGCAATCCGACATATAAGCTGGTCAACCATCTTCAAAAGGCCAAGACGATTGTTCTTTACCCTTTCATCCTTATCCATAACCATTACTGCATCAAAGAAGCTATCAATGGGTGATGACAGCCTGATAAGTGCATTTATGGCTCCGAGATAATCCTGTCGGCTGACATATTCAGCCACCTGACCTGAAACCTCCGTCAAAATCTTGTACAAAGCCTGCTCCGTATCATCCACGAAAACAGCTTCATCACACTGAGCCTTAACAGCCTTTTCCTTTCGGGAAATGTTTCCAGCTCGGTTAAAGGCCTGAATAGCACCTTCCATGCCATTTTTCACGGCTTCATTTACCGCCTGAGCCCGGAGGGTTACAGAATAAATATCATCCACATCCACAAATACGGCATCCACCACATCATAACGAATATCCGCATCAGAGAGAACATTCTTCAGGCGAAGCTTCATAAAGTCTGCCACATCCGCCTGCAGCTTGGTCTGAGTCTTGGCATCAGTAATATTAAGCTGCTCCATTGCCTTGGAAACAAGTCCAGAAAGCGAAATATGATACTCAGCCTCTACCAGCATGTTTACCATACCCAGGGCCTGACGGCGGAGTGCAAATGGGTCCTGGGAGCCGGTTGGAATGAGCCCTTTGCTAAAGGTTGCCACCATATTATCAATTTTATCAGCCAGAGATACGATTCGTCCTGCCACCGACCTAGGCTGTCCATCAGCTGCCCCTCTTGGCATGTAATGCTCATCAATTGCCTGTGCTACAGCTGGATTTTCTCCATCAAGAAGAGCATATTCACGACCCATAATTCCCTGAAGCTCGGTGAACTCAGTTACCATACCAGTTACCAAATCAGCCTTACAGAGCTTGGCGGCTCTAATGGCATCCCGCTTATCCTGCTCGGACACCTTAAGCTCATCGGCAATGTAAGCAGCCAATACTTCCAAACGGTTTGTTTTGTCATAAATAGAGCCAAGTCCATCCTGAAATACCACGGTTTTCAGCTTTTCGCCATGCTGCTCCAGGGTTTTCTTACGGTCCTCATCAAAGAAGAACTGCGCATCCTCCAGACGGGCCCGGAGAACTCGTTCATTACCATGCTGAACAACTTCCAAATGCTCACTGCCACCATTACGAATGGTAATAAACAAAGGCATCAGCCTTCCATCCTTCAATACCGGAAAATAACGCTGATGGTCACGCATTGGTGTAATAACCGCCTCGGCAGGCAGCTTAAGATATTTGTCATCAATGGTACCACAAAGGGCAGTCGGATATTCTACCAAATAAAGAACCTCTTCCAAAAGCCCTTCCTCAATCTGTGCCTTGCCACCCTTGGATTCAGCCAGCTCCACAATCTGGTTTCTTATCATATCCCGGCGGCGATTGTGGTCAACAATAACAAACTGCTCTTCACAGTTTTTTTCATAATCATCAGCACTCTTGATTTCAAAATCTCCCTGAGACAAGAAACGATGTCCACGGGAAATCCGTCCAGATTTAACATTGGCTGTTTCAAAATCAATAACCTCATCACCATAGAGACCTACCAGCCAACGAAGAGGACGGATGAACTTATAGTCCAAATCGCCCCAATGCATATTATTAGGGAAGGTTAAGCCATCAACCAGGCCCTTTAGCGTATCACTGAGCAAATCAACAGTTTTACCACCTGCTTCATGAATCATGGCATATACGTAACCATCCTTAGTTACCAAGTCCTTGGCCTCAACGCCCTGCCCCCGGGCGAACCCCTGAGCGGCCTTGGTTGGATTGCCGGCTTCATCAAAAGCAATATTTACCGCCGGTCCACGGTTTTCCTTAGACAAATCTGCCTGCTTTTCGGCCAAACCATTCACTATAAGAGCTATACGACGTGGAGTTCCCATAGTCTTAACCTCATTATAGGTAAGGCGCAAGGCTGTAAAGGTTTTTTCGGCATTTTCCTTTAGCTGCGCAATGATACCTGGCATTGCATAAGCCGGAATTTCCTCAGTACCGATTTCTAATAATAAAGTTCTGCTCATTATGCCTTATTCCCCTTTCCCATCATCGGATAGCCCAGTTCCTCACGTTGCTTTAAATAACATGCTGCACACATACGGGCCAGCTTACGGACACGACCGATAAAGGCTGCACGCTCAGATACAGAAATAGCTCCACGGGCATCCAGCATATTGAAAGCATGGGAGCACTTCAACACATAATCATAGGCAGGGTGTACATACCCTTCATCAATGACACGAACAGCTTCCTTTTCATACTTATCAAACAGTTCAAACAGCAAATCGGCATCGGACAAATCAAAGGCATAGGTGGATTGCTCAAACTCATTCTGATGGAAAACATCACCATAGGTATAATCGCCAACCCACTTAATGTCATAAACATTTTCCACACCCTGAATATACATGGCCAGGCGCTCCAAGCCATAGGTAATTTCAACGGCTGTTGGCTTTATATCCTGGCTGCCAACCTGCTGGAAATAGGTAAACTGGGTAATTTCCATACCATCAAGCCATACCTCCCAGCCAAGACCCCAGGCTCCCAGGGTAGGCGACTCCCAGTTGTCCTCAACGAAGCGGATATCATGCTCCTTTGGATTGATGCCAAGTCGCTCCAGGGAAGCCAAATACAGCTCCTGAATATTGTCAGGCGACGGCTTCATAATAACCTGGAATTGATGATGCTGATAAAGACGGTTCGGGTTGTCACCATAACGGCCATCTGCCGGACGGCGGGAAGGCTCCACATAAGCCACATTCCAAGGCTCTGGACCAAGTACCCGTAAAAAAGTAAATGGATTCATGGTACCGGCACCCTTTTCTACGTCATAAGGTTCGCCCAAAATACAGCCCTGCTCGGACCAGAACTGCTGAAGGGCCAGGATTATTTCCTGATATTTCATAAGAGTTTGCCTCCTTCTGATTTGTTACAGAAACATATAAAAAGCCCCTGTAACATCGATTAATAATGTTACAGGGACGAGATAACCCGCGGTTCCACCCTGCTTGAATGCCAAAGCATTCCGCCTCAATGGATATTTACTTACGCTCCAAAGTGCCATTCATCCCGACAGCAGGCTCGCACCACCCCTGCATCGCTTGATAGGAACTGTCACGGAGTAAATCCTAGGATATTTAGACAAGCAAGATACAGGAGTTATTCCGTGACAGTTCCTAAGGGACTACTCCTCTTCTTCATCGCTAAGAGGAATTTTAGCAAAATATGTGTTGTAAGTCAAGGTATAGTAAGCCTTCCCCTCAAGTGGAAGGCAAAATACTATCTATGTATATTCTTTAATATTCACTCCAAAAAAACAGTTCACCTCAAAAGAAATACAAAAAACTGCCCCACAAGCTGTAAGGCAGTTGAATAATTATTGGTGGTGCGCTCGGCGGGAGTCGAACCCACGCTTTCAGCTCCGGAGGCTAACGTCCTATCCACTGGACTACGAGCGCTTAAAATATAGTCATTGCGGAATGAAAATTCTCACGAAGAACATTATACCATACAGTTGCTTAATCCGCAAGGAATATACAGTGCAGAATTATTTTATTCCCCAGGGCTGCTAATTGTACTTTCATTGCCGTTTCAAGTCCTCAGCTAAATCCCGCCATGACAAATTCCGTATCATAAGAATTGGCTGTTTGCCATGCAAAGCTGCCGACAACATATAGCCGTGAAGGTTATGGCTGCAAATGCCATAAGTCTTTCCAGCATAGGCTATTAGCTGCGCCTCATCCACAGGCATGGTGCTGATTTCCCCGGGAGATAATGAAAAGCCATGACCCTCACATTTTACCAGGCTTTCTTTCCTGGTCCATAAACGATAGAACCGCTCCTGTTGGTCCCTTTCATCTTTTCCCAGCAGCATCCATTTATATTCCTGAGCAGTCAATGCCTCCCGTACCCAATCACCTGGAGACACCATTTCCTCTATATCTACCCCCACGGGGATATCAGCTTCGGCCAGTACGGCATAATTTCCACTATGGGACAGATTAAAGAAAAGCCCCTCCACCAGAGGCTTTCCTTCTTCATTATAGTAGATGCTGCGACCTTGGGCAGCTTTTTGTAGCAGCAGGGAGGAAGCAAAGCTCCTAAGCCTGTCCTCCTCCCGCCGATAACGCATCATCTTTTCATAGAGCGTGGCCGCCAAAAGTCGTGCAGCCTCTCCAAGATGCGTACGCAGACACTCCACTGGCAATAGCGTTATTGTCACTTTGCACATGCGTCTTCCCCACAATTCTCCCATACTTCTATAACCGATGGCCTTTACTCCGCTTCATCAAAATATCCCAAACCGTTCAGCACGCGCATGAACCTTTGCAAATAATCCCAGGAAGTAACAGGCCAATCCAGGCCCAAGCGATAGAGAACCTGCAACGTATACTCCCGGCTCATGCTTAAGGAGACTCTCTCCCTTTCGCCTGCACCATACGCATAGGCCATAAGGCTTGTCAATCTGGATGACTTTTGTGGATTGCGCTGTGCCTTGGCAAAGGCTTCGGCAAAGACCTCCGGCTCTACGAAATCCACATGATGGCCCATATTTTCCATCTCACGGAAAATCTGTATCATTGGTATATATTGATCAGTAATGACATGGAAAACACGACAATCCTCCGGCGTCTGTGCTAATGCCACCGTTGCTCTTGCTACCACATCAATAGGTGAAAATTCCATGGTATTATCAAGCTGGTCATAAGCTACACACCCCAATGAAGCATAGCCCTTCAATACACCCATAGCCGCATTGGAAGTGAAGTTGATCTGGAACTCGCCATCTCCGGCCCGGGCAGAAAGATTGCCATAACGCATGATTTTCGCTGACAGGCCTTGCTGTAATACCGCTTCCAACACAGCCCGCTCCGCCATGAATTTGGAATGAACATATTTATTGGTCAAATCCTGTCCAAAGTATAACACTTGCTCCGTTGGTTGATAGTTTGCCGATAAGAGGTCTTTGTAGCCTGTTTCAAGGACACTCATGGTGGAGGTTTGAATCATACGGGCCTTGTGCTCCAAACAGAAAGCAATCACATTTTTGGCCCCACCTAAATTGATATCATCAATGCTGCTGTCATAGGCAAAATGCTTGACGCTGGCAGCACAGTTTATGACAGTATCAATGTGGCAGTCCTTAAGCACTGCAAAATCTGTATAATCAGTCACATCACCTTCCACTACAAAGAGGCGTTTCCCTACTAATTCACTATAAGAATTTTGGAAATAATAGTAACAAAGTGCTTGGAGCCTGCTACCAGCCTTCCTGCTTCCTTTGTCACGCAGCATACAATAGACCCTGCAATCAGTATTTTCCAAGAGTTCATGCAAAATGTGCATCCCCAAATAGCCTGTAGCGCCTGTCAGCAGCACATTGCCCAGAGGCATGGCCTCGCCGTTTTTGAAGGCTTCCAGGGTATTTTTTTCCAGAAGGTCATTGATGGCCGTATAATCGTAATCCTCCACCACCAGATCTTTCTGCGGCTCCTCCGCATCACCTTCACAAAGTGCTGCCAAAGACCGTGGTGTAGGATGCTGGAAGATATCACCAAAGACGATAGTATACCCCAGCTTACCTGCTTCGATAACCACTTTCGTCACCAAAAGTGAAGTGCCGCCCAGCTCGAAGAAGTTTTCCGTAGCCAGTACATCCGGAACATTCAGGAGTGCTGAGAAAATGGTGCAGAAATCCTTTTCTGCTTTTGTCCTAGCAGCCTCACCATCAGCACGGAATACTTCCGGCACCGGCAAATGCTTCAGATCCAGCTTACCATTTTGGGTAAAGGGCATCTCATCTAACTGCATATAGGCAGTTGGCACCATATAGGCGGTCAAGGTCTTACCCAAAGCCGCTTTAAGGTCTGGGATATTCACCCTTTCAGCATTGGTAAACCAGGCACAAAGATGCTCAATACCATTGATTTTCTCGATTTTCACAGCTGTATGCTGCATTCCCGGCTGCTGGGCCAGCACAGTTTCCACCTCATCCAGCTCAATGCGCAGTCCCCGCAGTTTGATTTGGTTGTCCTTGCGGCCGATGATTTCCAAATAGCCATTTTTCTTCCAACGACCATAGTCACCGGACTTGTAGACACGCTCACCATGGAAGGTGATAAACTTTTCCGCGGTAACCTCAGGCAAATTATTATAACCGGCGCCAACGCCCCAGCCACCGATATAAACTTCCCCCACCACCCCAACGGGCAGTTCGTTGCCATCAGTATCCACCACGTATTCCGTCACGCCTGGTGTAGGTTTGCCTACAGTAATCAGCTCCTCCTGAGACAGGTCATGCTCATTGCAGGAGATGGTGATTTCCGATGGGCCATAAATATTCATAGGATGAGGCACGACCTCCTTAAGGGCCTTCAGCAGCTTTTCCGAGTATTTCTCACCACCACAGATTACCAACTTACCATAGGTTTTAAGGGCCCGGCGGAAGGACTCCGCCCCCAGCAGGGTATAAATTCTGGAAGGTACATCGCTGATAACATCAGCCTTGTTTTCCATCATCCGCGCCGCCAGTAAATCGGCGTTGTTACACTCATCTTCATTGGCAAAATAAACGGTCAAGCCATTGGCCAGAGCCAAGGAATACCCCATCACTGACATATCAAAGGACAGTGTAGTAATGCAGGCGTAAACCGAGCAGTAATCCCGCAAAGCATTGACCATCTCCTTGTGTGGAAGATTGGCCACATAATGCGCAATACCGCCGTGAGTGAGCATAACTCCCTTAGGACGCCCCGTGGAGCCGGAGGTATAAATGAAATAGGAAATATCATCCTGACTAAGGGCCACATGTGGCTTCGTAGCATTCGTTTCCTGCAAAAGCTCCTCTATGTCCAGAGCGCATTTGTCAGCAAACCGCGGAAGCATATCAGCCGTAGCAATGACAAATTTTGCATTAGAATCCTCAATTACCATATTCACCCGTTCCGTCGGATAAGCCGGATCAAATGGTATATAGCCCAGGCCTGCCTTGCTGGCGCCGTAGAAGGCAAACAGTGCTCTGGAGGTGCGTGGCAGTAGAATCAGCACCCGATCTCCCACCTTGGCTCCCCGTTTAATCAAGGCGTTGGCCACCCGATCGGTAATGGTGTCAAATTCCCCATAGCTAAAGGTTCCGTCGGTAGCAATCAAGGCCGTACGCTCCGGATATTCTGCTGCAAATTTCTCCATGCCAGAAAAGAAAAAGGTATCTTGGGAAACCTCCCCCTCTTCAGGTACAGTATGGAACTGCTCAAGTAAACGCTGCTCCGACTCATTCAACAGAGAAATATTACGCAGCCCTTCTTCTCCATTTTCAGCAAATTGACGGACCACTGTTCGGCAATACCGACCTATATTTGCTGTCAGCTCTGCAGAATACAGGGAATCATCATACACAAGCTCAATGACTGGACCATTGATGCCATCAATAATCTGTACATCCAAAGGGAATTGCGGCATCTCAAGATTTACTTCATGGACAGCTATAAGCCCCGGCATGTCCAGCTCTTCCCCCTGCTGTCCTTGCTGAGTAACAAGGCCGCGCTGGTAGGCATACATCAGCTCCACGGAATAGTCCCACTTGTCAGCCACCTGGGCAAAGGGATACTCCTCATGGGCAATGGCTGCTGCCAAGCCTGCAGCCGTGTCCTTGATATAATCATCAACACTTTCCCGGCCTAACTTAGAGCCCAAAGGCAGAGTATTTACAAACATGCCATAGGTATCTGTATATCTGACATCACTCCTGCCCGCAGAAACAGTAGAAATATACACATTGTCGGAATTCGTAAGTCTGGCTGTCACATAGTAAAGCACTGCAAGAAAGAAGGCAGCTTCTGAAACGCCAGTACGTTGTACAGCCTTATTCACTAGATCCTGGGAAATATCCGTCTGCACACGGGCGGCCTTGCCTGGAATTTCAGACTTTGGCATATCCGGTGTTATACGGGAAGGAGAATCATAATCGGCAAACAGCTCCCCGAAATAAGCATCAAACTCTTTTACCTCGTCACTGGTAAGGAATTTCTGCTGCTGCAATGCAAAACGGGCATAGCTCACCCTTTCAGTGGTACAGGATTTCCCATTAAGCTCTGCTGCCAAATCCTGCAGAAAAAGATTCACAGAAAAACCGTCAAAGATCAGATGATGGAAGTCCATGTATAAATACAAGGCTCTCTCCGTCCGCCAGAGCTTAAAGACGTAAAGAGGCGGTCTGTTCAGGCGAAATACCCCCGGGGAATGCTTCATCCTTTCCTGATATTCGTCCTCTGTCAGCTCATGATATGCAACTGAAAAATCCTGCTGCTCATTTCTAACAGCCATGACCTCATGCCCTACCACATCAAAGTGAATATTCAGGGACGGATGGGCTGCCAATACACGCTGAATAGCAGCAGTAATCTTTTTCTCATCGGTATCCAAGGAAAATTCCAAGATAAACGGAATGTTGTAGGCAGTGCTTTCCGGATTTTTCATGCACTCCATGTAAACGCCCATCTGGGCCGCACTAAGAGGATACGAGGTCCATTCATTGCCATCCAAATCCCCCAAGCTGATTTCTGGCTTCTTAGGGCACATCCATTCCCGCAAAATCTCATTTTCTATATCCAGCAAGCTGATACCCTTGAACTTTTTGGCGGAAATGCTGATGCCATACTGCTTGTAAATCATAGCTGCAAGACGAATAAAGCCAATACTGGTTACCCCTGCAAATTCCAAAGGAATACTAAGGGACACATTATCATTACCGATAATCTCCCCCACCAGCTGCTGTAGTTTTTCCTCCAATATATTGGCTGGACGGACATCCGCTTCTATCTCAGGACTCATAAGTTCAGGTACCGGCAGTGCCCGCCGATTAACCTTGCTGTTTTGATTCAGGGGTATCTTATCCAGCTGCATAAAAGCCTCCGGCACCATATAAGGTGGTTTGCGCTTACCAATAAATTCACCAATGGCCCGTGTATCCAGCTCCGTGTCTCCCACTACATAAGCCGCAATGAATTTTCCGCCACCAGGATGATCAAAGGCTGCTACCGTTGCATCCTTCACTCCAGGAAATTCCCGCAATACCACTTCTACCTCTGAAAGCTCTACCCGGAAGCCTCTCACCTTCACCTGACCATCCTGGCGTCCCACAAACTCTACATTGCCGTCATGACGATATCGTACAATATCTCCTGTACGATAAACGCCCTCATAGTCCGCCTCATCTTCAAATGGATTTTTGATAAAGACCTCTGTTGTCTTTTCCGGCTGGTTGAGATAGCCGTCCCCCACCTGAGGACCAGTAACCCACAGTTCTCCGCAGGCCCCTGGTGGCAGTCTTTTCCCATTTTTATCCACAATGTAAAGCTTGACATTATCCAAAGGCTTACCGATAGGAATATTATTTTCGGCTTGATCCACCTTGTAAATCGTGGTAAAAATCGTGTTCTCCGTTGGGCCATACCCATTATAAAAATCATAATTTTTTGGAGGTTCAAGCCTTATCAATTTTTCACCGCCTGCTGTCAGGCATTTCAGGCTACTGTTTTCTATTTCATGAGCAAATTGCCATGCCACCTGGGTTGTCATAAAGGCATGGGTAACCTCATTTTTCTCAAAGCAAGCATTCATCCCCGCCAGATCAAAACGCATTTCCTCGTTGACTATATAGACAGCTGCACCACAGGTAAGTGCGGGATAAGTGTCCATCATATTGGCGTCAAAGCCATAGCTGGCATAAGAACCTACGCAGTCCTCCGCCGTCAATCCATAAAACCTTTGATACCAGTTTATGAAGCAAACTAAGTTTTTATGGATGAGCTTGACTCCCTTGGGTACTCCCGTAGACCCCGATGTATAGAGCAGGATAAATGTATCCTCCGGCACAGGTTCACATTCTAAGGAAACCTGCTGCTGGAGCAAAGACGAAATGTCTTCCACCAGCAGTACCTCACCTTGGTATGCAGTTATAATTGGGCGCAGTTCTCCCGTAGTAATAAGCAGTTTGGCCGCAGAATCCTCCACCATAAAATTCAGCCGTTCCTCCGGATAGGTAGAATCAAGGGGCTGATAAGCACAGCCTGCCTTCAATGCCCCCAAAGCTGCAATGGGCATATACGCCGAGCGTGGAATTAGAATAGCCACCACATCACCGCGGCCCAAGCCCTTGGAAACCAGATAAGCAGCAATTTTCTCCGACAGGGCATCAACTTCAGCGTAACTATATTCTTCATCATCAAAAATAACCGCCCTGCAGTCAGCATATTTCTGCACTGCCTTGCGGAACAGAGAAACCACCGTCTGGCTTTTATCATAAGAAACCTCTGTTTTGTTGAAGTTGTCGAGCTTCGTCTCAGCTTCCTTGCTCAAAAGGGAAACCTCCGCCAGATTCTCTTTGACCAGAAACTTCTTGGTGGCTTCATTCAAGCTGTCCAGAACACTTTTTACCAATTCCTCGCTGTAACAATCACTGCGATATTTACAGCCAAAGGTAACCTTTTCGTCTCGAATATATACTTCAAAGCACAAACGCACTGGACCTATATCCGCAGTCAATGAGTCAGGGTCCATCTTTTTTCCACCCATGTTCTCTTCCGCAAAGCCTTCCCCATGATATACAAAAATCAAATCGGCGGTCATATCATATTCATGGGCAATATCCAAATAATTGAACCCAGCATGGGCCTGGCTTTCATTAAGCTGCTGTCCCATTTTGCGGACGAAAGCCACAATATTTTCCCTGTCCTCAACTGGGAGCAACACAGGAAAGGTGTTTTCAGGCATCATTACAGCCGATACTATGTCTGAACCATTTATGCCATCATAAGCAGTGGCATAAAATGCCTCATCCCTGCCCGTGTATTTAGTCAGCACATAAGCAAAGCATGCGTTAAAGAAGGCTTTTTCCGTAAAATCCTGCTTTGCACAAAACTCCTTAACCGCCCGGACCTCAACATCCGAATTCCAGAAAAGCTGCCCCTGCTCTTGGCCTTTCCCTCAACATCGTTTAACGGCAGCATTTCCTTGTCTATACCAGCAAGGAGCTTGCCATAATACTCCTTTGCCTCAACGTAGGCAACGTCAATAGCATTCAACGAAATAGATGTGGATTTTTCAACTAGCATATTTTCCATATCCTATCCCTTTCTTTCTAAAGGCCCCACTAGCCGGTTATTCCGTAGTTTATTCCGGAGCCAAGCCAGAATTTGCGGCCATATCCTTTAAAAGAATATCTATGCTAATTCGCAACCACCACTTCAAGTGGTGGTTTGACCTAGCCCTATAAGGGCAATTACTTGCACGCCTAAAAGGCGGGCATCGCAAGCACTGTTACCTGCTAGCTTCTAAAAGAAGCGTTTCTTGGGTTGGTCTTCCGCTTTTGCGTAG
>JAFVER010000169.1 GCA_017475925.1 Anaerovibrio sp.
AATTCAAGGCATCCCGAGAAGAATTGGAAAGGGCATTGCCATCCCAAACTAAGACCTTTACGGCAACTGAAGTATATAAAACCTATAATAAATGGTTTAGTAATGGGCTGAAAAGTAAGGCTTACAAAGCATATAAGGCAGTTGAAAGGGTTGCTGTCAAAGAAAATAAGAAAGGAAACAAGCCTTATGAAGAACTTAAGAATATGGTGGGGCTTGTGAATATAAAGGCGTTGGTGGACCAAATTATTAATACTGCCAAAATTAGACAGTCCAGAAGCAACTTGGGGCTGGATAACTACAATGTATCCCAGCACATGCTTTTTACCGGTAATCCGGGTAGTGCTAAAACCACGGTTGCCCGCCTTATGGCGGAAATTTTAAAACAGGAAGGTGTACTGGAAACTGGACATTTTGTGGAATGTGGCCGGGCCGATTTGGTAGGCAAATATGTGGGCTGGACAGCTCAAATCGTACAGAAAAAATTCCGTGAAGCCGTGGGAGGTATATTATTCATTGATGAGGCCTACGCATTGGTGGATGATACAAATTCCTTTGGGGCGGAGGCCATAAATACCATTGTTCAGGAAATGGAGAACAGAAGGGACAATGTCATTGTTATTTTCGCTGGGTATCCCGATAAAATGGAGCATTTTTTGTCGGAAAATGAAGGACTGAGAAGCCGTATTGCTTTCCATTTGGATTTTCCTGACTATAATGCTGAGGAGATGCTTCAAATTCTTGAGCTTATGGTAAAAAATAAGGGGTATGTAATTGACGATGAGGTGAGGGAAAAGTGTCTGGATATCTTCAAATGTGCCTGCGGACAATCGGAATTTGGCAATGGGCGTTTTGCCAGAAATCTTTTGGAACAGGCGATGATGAAACAGTCAGATAGACTTATAAAAGAATCCAATGGCAAAAAGTTAAGCCGCAAGGATTTAACTTCTCTTACGGCAGATGATTTTTCTGTAAATGCAGAAAAGATGTACAAAAAGCCGAAGACAGCCATTGGATTTGTGTGACATAGGAATGGTGGTCAATTTTTATCCATAGTGTTTTTTTTAGATAAGACAGGAAAAACGCCTTAGTTGTAGGATTAGATATCATAGATATTAGTATTACGAGCATCGGGGTTGCCAGCGGCATGATGATGGGCCTTTGCTATGGTATTGGCAGTATAGGTGCGGCAGTTACTGCTGTGCTAGGTGACTATATTGGTCTTGAAACTGCCCTTTTGATTAGTATAGTACCAGTATTTTTGTCCATTGCTATGGTAGTTATTACGCCATATCGAGACGACAACTGAACGGCAAAATAAAGGAGAGCGTGAGCGGTATGTGAATTTGCAAATAGAAGCTGGATGAAAAAAGGGAAGAGGGGCGTAATGAGGGATTAAATAAAATTCAATATGTAAAAATATCTATGAATGGTTGTGCCAAATTGGTGCGACCATATTTTATGAACATTTTTATTTCACATATTGATAAATCGAAATTTAGCTATATAATAAAACGTAAAGACATACAGAACGCATTTTAAGGGGAGGGAGCAATGGATATTCTTGAAATCTGCAAAGCACTGTCCAATGAGACAAGGCTTTCCATTGTCAGGTGGTTGAAGAATCTGCAGGAGAATTTTCCCCCTCAAGGGGGAGACCTTGATAGCGCCATCGACCTAAAGGGCGGCGTGTGCGTCAGCAGCATCCATCAAAAGGTGGGAGGCTCACAGTCCACCGTATCCAATTACCTTGATATGCTGCAGAGAGCCGAGCTTCTCATCTCGGAGCGGCATGGCAAGTGGACTTATTACAGGCGCAACGAGGAAACTATCCAGGCATTGGCCGGGTACATTAATAAAGAGCTGTAGATGCAGCTCTTTATTTTGGGAATAACATTTCGATAATTTAAGAATTATAGTTATAACGAATTGAGAAAGAAGGGGTCGTCATACATTTCACCAGTGGTATCAATCGCCATTGACCATGCCGATAATTTCAATATCAAGCGAATTTCCCGCACGGGGAATTTATGATGTGGGGTGAGGTATCATGAAAAGGATATTTGAATCAGCAAGCCTTGGCAAATTAACCCTTGAGAACCGTCTGATCCGCT
>JAFVER010000170.1 GCA_017475925.1 Anaerovibrio sp.
CCTCGAGTACTTTGAAAACAAAGAAATCATAATCTACGAAAAAGTGCAGCACCTTGTCCTGCACCTCATAGCGGATGTTGGTACCTCTGGTAAGATTCTCACCGATGTGGATGTATTCCATGGTCATCAACATGGTATTTGCCACATCAGCTATCTCACGGGATGTCTGCTGTCTGTCTTCCGGATGATACTCTATATCCAGATGGTAGACGCGCCGGTACCTGTTACGGACCACCAGCTCCTGCGATACCTCCAGAGTCCTAACAAAAAAGCAGGGCTCATTAAGCTCCTGCTTCACTTCATCAAAATATACTGTTGTATCCTCGCCAAAGGTATCCCTCAGGCGGGTCATTACACCCGTTATTAAATCATTTCCCATTGAACACCTCCCGCAAATACTTTGCCAGTTCGCGCTGTAAAATAGCCGGAGCTTCCTGCTGTAGCTCCATGGCGCTTCTGGTCATCATAAACTGACCACGCACCCAGCTCTTTTTCAGCTTCTTGCCCAAAACAGGAACAAAACGCCCCGGAGTCTGTCTGTGTCCATACTCCACATAAGAGGCGTAATATACGGCGTTCTTCACCTCAATAATGTAATCCCGCCCCACCTGCTTTACCTGCAATGTCCCCGCAAAGGTCAATGGATTGGTATTCTGCCCGGCGGTCCATCCCCGCCGTAGAGTCCCCCCAATGGTCAGGCGTCGAAATTTCTGCTGACCCTTTTGCTTTCCCTTTTTGTATTTGGAATATGTACCATCTTTATTGCGGACAGCTTCAAACTGGCCATCACCTACAGGAGTCCGCTTGATAACCTTGCGTAAAAACAAGGCGGCCAATATTCTGCAGGTACGTTCATAAAAAGCCCTTTTCTGTTCCAGAGTGGCATTTTTCCTAAGTTTATTACTTAGCTCCTTCAGGCCACTTACATCAACCTTTGCCATTATACATAATCCTCCGTCAGCTCCAGGGCTATCTCCTGATGTGTGGTGTATACCTTGGCTGGTCCGCTGTTTTGATATTCCCTTGTAACCCCGTTTTGGGTCACCACGAACATACAGCCCGGCTCCACCACATATTCCGGAGCCATAAACATGGTTATGCCCTGGCTGATAGTATCAGCTGTTGTCGCATCCGACGCAGCCGGCGAACTGTCATGAGATAATCGGCATGGGATATCGGTGTATACATCCACCAGTTCCTTGATATCCTCTCCAGTAGGTGCCCTTATCTCACTGTATCCCTTTACGGTGCAGATGCCATCATACAGGGCCTCTGTGTATTTCCTTGCCCGCTGCCGGGCCTTGGTCAGATTAATCATCATTACGCACCAGCTTTCTGTATCGGTTCAGCTGAGGCGTGTAAACCTTCAGCAGCGAATGAACATAGGAGCTATCGAAGCGGGACGCAGCAAAGGAGGTTTTTACATCGCCCTCCTCAATGGTAGTTACCCTACCCGGAGTATCTTCACTGCCAGCTTCACCGATGCCCTCATTCCGATAAAGGTCCATGGCCATGCGGTAAGCCGTATACTCCAGCCCCCGGGGCACTTCCGCAATATGGCAATAATTACAGATAACCTCAGCCACATTGCCCAGAACAAAGGTCAATACGCTATCCTTGCTGGTATCCGTTACCTCCAGCCCCAGCAAAGGCTTTAAATCGTTAATATCCAGTGTCACCTTTTACTACCTCCCTACAAAAACTCAATCCCATTTTCATGTACTTCAACAGAACACCCTTCCAGTTTAATTTCCCTACCATCTGGCTTTAGATAAGCAGCTATCCATTTCCCGGAACGGCGTTCCCTTACCGCAGTCCCCCAGAAGTATTCAAAAACTTCATAGATAAATAAGTTGACTACTTTTGATTGCATACTTAACTCCCAAATTTCTGCAATATAAAACCGCCTGATTTCTCAGACGGTTTATTATGCACCTGGAATGATATCCTTAATACCATATATTCTGCAGTTTTTTCCCCGGATATAAGCAAAAGGAGCCGTGCAAAAGCAACAGCTCCTTCCAGCATATAGATACTTGGCAGGCGTCCGCTTCTCCTGCATCTACTCGGGTTTCCCCTGTCATACCATCGGCGTGTAGTCCGGACGAAATCTACTACCTCAAGTACCTATTTGTTACACTCATTTTATATTTTATCACCCGATTTGTAAAGTATTTTCTTATTTCTTACTAAACGAGACCACTCTTTAGAATCAATTTTCATAAAGGTAATGACTGAATTTTTATAGTTTTTCGGATCAGTCGATGTTTTTATTTTCATTACTACTTTAAATTCCTTGCCATCGTATTCTATTTTCTTTAATATGACCGCGGTATTAGGTCTATTAGCTTCAATTATATAATTAGGATTTTGAATAGCTTGTATCATGTAATCTTTATACTTTTCATAGTCATTAGGATGACGATTTTTTATATGACTAACTCTCTCATCCGTAATAATTACTTCATCAGTTGAAATATCTTTTGCCACAACCTTGTAGATATCTTTATCCAGATTACAAACATGATGAACCTCATTCACAGATGACTCGCCTCCCCCATTACTGGAGTCCATTATAGCATTTTTATCTACATTTACAAAGTTTCCTGCCTTCCTAGGAATTTTAGCCCCAGTCTTTTCAAAGGCTTCACGCATCATTTTATCCAATGATTCGGGAAGCTTCTTGCCCTTCATGAATGCATTGAAAGATTCAGCAAAACACTCCAGAGGATTTTCAGTAGCATAACCACTGACCTTTGCGGCCTCAACCTTACCCGCCAAAGAGTTATTCCAGAAGTATTCATTGTTAATCTTTACAGATTTCATGCTTTTACTACCGAATAATTTGAACCCGTTTTCCCAATAGCTTAGTGTATCATGCAAGTAATGTCCGTACTCGTGAATAAGGGTATCATCTATTGTTTCAGCCACAGCATATCTATTCTGTGTTAATTCAGCTTTCGCATAATTGATAGAATTCTGAGCCATGGCCTTATGGCCTTTGTCATCAGCATTCTTTAAATTTTCCTCTGCACCTTTAAGCTGATTTTCATATACTTCCTTCAGGCTGGCCTTTCGGTCCTTATACTGCTGCTCAACAAATTTCCTGTGCTGAACATACTCAGCAGGATTAGCAAAGGTTTCATTCAGATATATTTTCTTCTTGTTCCAGTCATAAGTCGCATGTGCTTTACTGCCCAACATTTTGAAGAATACTGGACGATATTCAACACCTGGCAGCATAGGCAAATTGTAATCTTTAACCAGTTTCTTGGCCACATTATAAACAGTGTCCATTGCTTCTATGTCCATTTCAGGACTGAGTTTAATACCACTAGCAAGGTTATCGCTAAGTATCTTACTCTCAATTTGTGCTTGGTAAACACTGCGGGCCGCTTTTATAGACGCCTCAGTTTCCTGCATGGCTTTGAGTGCCTTATCCCTTAATTCAGAGGCCTTAAGCGCAGCTTTATGCGACTCCTCAGTAGTATTAATAATAAACTCCAAATCAAGCTCGCTTGCCTTCTCCTGTGCCTTTTCGTACGCAGCCAGTCGTTCAGCATGAAGCTTTTGTACAGCATCATAGTCAGATTTAATGAAACGCTGTTCCTGCGTATGTCCGTTAAGCTTATCTATAGGAGACACAACGGACGGAATTTTGCTCTCCGCAGGTTCATCAGATACCGTTTCAGAAGTAGCTTTATTGTTTTGTCTATCAGAAATAGGAGTCCCATACTTCTTTTCCCATTCCCGATAAGTCATATTTTCCGGGACAAGGATGGTTTTCCCTGTTTCCGGGTCACGGGCGGCTCTTTTCCCCAACATCTCCATATCGTCAAAATATGGGACAATGCAGGAACGGCACCAGCAGTGCATTGGCGGGGCATTTGTCCCCGGCTTATAATCATCTATCTCAAAGACCTTTCCGTCCAAAGCACGACAGGTCTCAGATGTCTTTCTATCCAGCGTGGCCACATACTCATACTTATCCACACCTAAATCCTTGAAGCAGTCCCTTTGAGCCCTGCCACTTATAAAAGCGCTCTCAGTCATCACAAGGCGCGCAGCGGAGGACTTCGCAACCCCCATACGCTTGGAAATATTTTTGACTGCGTCCCCCAGCTTGTCGCCCCTTGTAACTGCCTGAGTCATTTCCTGCTGTAAAGCGTCTACAAGTTTATCCTTGTCACGCCACAATCTGTCTGAAAAAGTCTTGCCATCGACGGCCCAAGGCTGATTGATAATGCTATCTATACGCCGTGGATCCGTGGTGGCCAGATTATAGTGAACGCCCATACCCGTATCAAGGGTATAGGCGCTCCTGTTAAAACCTTCTGTATACATGTTGTGCATGAGCTCATCCAGCCCATCCACCTGGTTGCCATACAACACTTCTATCTGCTGCTGGATCTGCAGCTTCATGGCATCCAGCCTCGATATGTGCATCTTTGCTGAGGCGTTCTCCAGCATTTTATTCCACTTATCGGAATAATTGCTTTGCTTGCCTCTTAGGATGTATTCCTCAACATTCCAGTGAAATTCTTTAAGCTCATTGGCCGCAAGCAGTTTTCTTGCCTCATTGGCTGAAATACTGTTATTCTCACCAAGTCGCTGATACCAATAGGACAGTTCCTTTTCGATTTTGGCCAGGGCCATCTGGAACTGTCTATCTACTTCCCTTGCATTATATCTCTCGGCCTTACGCAGTTGCGCCGCTTCCAGCTCATCAAACCGGCGCTGCCAATACTCAGAGCTTTTCACGGCGCTCACCTCCTTTCAATCAGCCGATCTTGTGCTTGAACGCTACCAGACGAATCTGCTTGGACTCATATACGCGCTGCCAATTCTTTGCATTGGCCAGCTCAGCGCGGCTAGGGGACTCAACATTGGTACGAACAGTGTCGGTCCACTTGATTCCGCGTGGATGCAGGATAAAGGTGTGACGGTTAATCAGGTAATCAATACCGGAACCGTACTTCTTGTCGCGGTCGGTCTCAGTCTGTACAAAGCCCTCTGGAGAACCCTCACCAAAGGCCACAGCACCCTGACCAAAGAGATATGTGGTATAAACCCCATCAGATACTGGGCAACCATCGTCAACGATAACACGGCGGCCCTGGTAAACATCAAACTCCACATCAGTGGAATCACGCTCGGTGGTGATGAGGTTCTGCTTCTTGAGATATGCCTTGGTGGCAGAGTGCATTGCTACAGCAGTGAGGTCACCCTGTGCGTCACCCAAAAGCTGCAGTGCATCAATAAAGCCGGATGCGGAAATCTTCGCAGCATTGCCGGAACCACCGGAGATATCCAGAATGTGATCAGCAAGCGGGGTCACAGTCTCACCCTCAGCAGTATAGCTGCCAAATACACCAGTCAGAACACTAACAAGCTCCTTCTGCAGCTGACGTGCCCAATAACCTGCTACCAGATTACCGATAGCAGCCATAGGGTCCTTGCCAGCCAGTGCTGCAGAAAGGTCAGTTGCGCTCCACATCTTTGCACGGCGAATGGTGGTAGATACACCCTTGTTGGAGGTAATCTTTGCGGCAGTCAGCTCAGCACCCTCTACAACATTCTCTGCATCACCGGTCAGATCCTCGAAGAATGGCATATTGTGAATTGGTGCAGCCTCGCTGGCCAGCTTATCAAACTCTGGGTTGCTGGTCACGATACCGCTCTGGAACAATGCAGACAGTTCCTTGGTTCGGTTAATACCATAAGGGTTAAACAGTTCAGGTACAATTA
>JAFVER010000014.1 GCA_017475925.1 Anaerovibrio sp.
CTGAGTTTGTTTAATTTATCCATTTTCATAAAAATCACCCTTTCGTTTCCTTCGCCCGAAAGCGTTTTATTTCTTCTTTCTGTTCTTTATACGTCTGAAATCGAAAAGTGTTAATGATTTTGGAAAAAATATCGGATGCACCATAAAAGAACTGCCGTAAAATATACGACAGTTCCCAGAATAATATTTTTCATTGTAATAAACTAAGCACCATAGAGCTGTTCTTGTTGGACTGGCTGAGCATTGCCTGACCGGATTGAGCCAATATCTGGGCCGTTGCCAGACTCATGGCACTTTTTGCCATATCTGTGTCGCGGATGGTACTTTCACTGGACTGGGTATTTTCCTCCTGAGTAATAATATTGTTATTCGTCATTTCCAAACGGCTAATCTGAGCCCCCACTAAAGTATTTGCCCCCGTCAGATAATCAATAGCCATATCCAGATAACCTCTGGTAGTTTTCGTTACTGTTTGGCCATTTTCTATTTTTGTACTAACAGTCCCCAAGAGAAGCTCCCGACTCTCCTTTGCCATTACATTATAATCTTCTATACCTCCATACTCTTCCACATAATCAAACAGGTGATCCAAAGATGTCTGGGGAATTCTCACATGGATATTTTGGCTGGACCGGTCAGTATGATGAATCACCAAATCATTTACATAGATATCCTTATCAATTTTAATAACATCATCCATGGTTTGGTCAGCCAGTTTGGCCCCCTTTTCCCGCAAGGCAGGATACATTGTATTGTACGGATATGACAGGACATCAAATGGCCTTGTATCATAAATGGTTACAGTGCCCTTTTCCACATTGCCAGCCACAGCCAACATATGGGGATGTCCATCTCGTATAGTTTGAATAGCCTGTCCTGCTTGGGTACGGACAGCTTCAACAAAGGACTCTAAATCCGTTACATGAGCAAGGTTAATAACATCCACCCTCACGGTCATAATATCTGCCCCCGATGAACCACTAGCTGGACGAAATTCCTCTGCCTCATCACTGCCATCATAAAAATAGAAATTAACCCATTGCTCCGGACAGGTAGAACAATAAACCCGAAATCCCTTACCTACCAAATCTTCTGGCAGCTTTGGATTTTTTTCATCAAAAACCTTTTTAAAATCTATAGTATATTGAGCCAGCTTACTTTCACTAATTTCCAGTGTCAAGTCGTTACCGCTTTCGCCAATATAACCAGCCTTTGCTATTAAAGCTTTAGTTCCTGCTCCACCATCGCTTCCATCGGAAAAATGCCTGCTGTCTTTCGATGTCATTAAATTTATAAAGGCATCTGCTATGCTGGTACCATCTTCTACAGCCTGCCTCAATGTCTTCAAATCAACATCGTATACTGTACCATATTGCCCCGGCTTATTCTGCTGAACTGCTTCCATGGAATTCGGTTCCGTTGTGTCAATAAAACCATAGTAGCTACCATTAGTAGATTTTAAGCATTTTCCTACCAAAGCATCCACAAATTCAGTTAATTTATCCTGGTCGGTGGTATCATAGGCAGTTAAATCCATGGTATAGCTTGCTTCCTTGCCAGGCAGTGTCTCAATAGGTCCTTTTGGTATACCACCAGATGAAAGAGAGACGGAGCTGGTGTCCAAGGCCGTAATTCCTTCATATTCTACAGGTGTCCCTGGTACTGCTGGGATTGCAGTTTTCGCTTCAATCCCATTCTTCACATTAATATAATAAGAACTACCTTTACCAGTAGTCTCCAATGTCAGCACGCCACCAGACATTGTAAGAGTAACACCAATAGTGGAACCAGCTTTAGGGTCTCCGATTTCTCTCCAAGCCTTTAATTGAGTTTTAGATACGCTGGCATTTTTCCCAACTACCCAAACGCCTTCACTATCCTGATGTAAGCCAGAACTACCGTCCTCAAATCTAAGATAGACGCTATTATTTATTGTAATACCAGTGCCTGCTGTTATACTGGTAATATTCTTCGTCAAAACAGCCGAAGTGGCATCCTTGGTTTTTTCATACCAAGCTTCTTTGTCAACCACAGTTTTTTCCAAATCTGTAGCTGGGTCAAATTCCGTATGAGTTTCAGCTGGATGATATATTTTTTCCTCACTCGTTCCATAAACGGTCTCATTGGAAAATACATTGGTGCTATTTGCTGCCGTACGCCCATTATGGGCTGGCTCACCACCAACAGTGGTTGTACTGGCTGCTTCACTGTAACCAGATACATATTCTCTGTTATTAGCTGCACTATTAGTAGTAAATGTGATTTTAGAGCCCTCAACAGAAGCACTGGCTACCGGCGATTTCCCTGAAAGGGTGCTGGCAATTTTGGACGCAATCTCCTCTGTTGTACTTAACCCGCTAATATCAATCTGTATCGCATTTTTATAATTCTTACTGGTATCAGTTGTCAACACATAGTTATATCCACCACAAGAAAATCCCTTCCCATTTAAATCACCCACCAAATAACTGCTCAAATCCCAAGTAAAGGTAGCAGGTGTAATCTCCTGTGGATCATGCTGAATATACTCATTATTCACGCCACCAGCTAAATTTACGCTGGATTTATCTCCCAAAAGTGGCTCAATCGTAGACTCATGGGTGCCATAACGTGAAAATACATCAAATGGGCCAAAAATAACATCCAAATCATCATATACAGCATCTATAAAATTATATTCTGATTCTGGAATCCTTATAGGCTTATCCAGCACCTTCCATGAGGACATTTTTCCAGCCTTGGTATTGCCTACCAAAAGGAGCTTACCATTAAAGGTCGTCTCCCAAGCTATCTGCTGTATCTCATCAAAGCTCTGGTTCAGTTCCTTCTGAATAGTAGCTCTGTCTATATCAGTATTGGTATCATTATGGGCATCAATAACCTTTTCCTTGATTTTTTTCATTATATCAAGCTGACTCTGAATAGCCCCCTCTGCTATTCGAAGCATTGACGAACCCTTCTGGACATTCTGGTCATCCTGATCCAATGCTCTGATGCGTACTCTCATTTTCTCAGAAATAGCATAACCGGAAGCATCATCTCCCGCATTGCGTATCTTTTCTCCCAAAGCTAGTTCACCAGCAGCCTTGGACTTCTTCTTTGTATTTTTATGTAACTCCCCCAAAATCATATTTGAGGAAATGTTATTTGCAATTACCATTTGCCTTTCCCCCAAGACGTACAACCTAAGCACAAAACTCCAATTATGTTAAGACTACTTTAGCAAATATACATTTAAAAGTGTTGTACTCTGAGTCCAATTTCCCAATAAAAAAGGAGTCGCTACAATGCAACGACTCTTCTATTATCTGACAATTTTATAGTTCACTGCAAATTTGACAATAATTATTTATTCCATCATTAGCTCCTGCACGAGATATTCATCACTCATGCAGTGCATATCAGATATTCCCTCGCTCATAAGCTGATATAGCTGAGAATGATAAAATATTGTCAACGCTTCCAACATTGAAATATTTTTCCTCTTTGCCAACAGGGCTACTATCCTCGAATATTTCATTTGCAACAACACAGGATCAGCATTCATAGCCGTTCACTCCCAATATACCTCAAATAATTCAATGATTTCTCTGTCCGAAAGCATACCTGCCAGTTTGGTTTTTCATACTTTAACCGCTTTAAGGCTTCCTTTTTATCTATCAGATTATTAAAATACAGCTCAACTGTATTAAATACCTTGTCATTAGCCACGCCGCCCATAACAATATCATAATCTGAAGAATCCTTACCTGCACGACAATTCAAAATAAAATCCAGCCATTCCTCTGAATAAGACTCAAATTTCATTATTTTCAGCACCGCGCTAGCTGTCTCATCAAATTCGAATTTGGCAATGATTGCCTTATCCCCACGCGTTTTGAATTTTCTTACCCAATTAACAGCCTGTTCATACAATGGAGTTGTATAGAATCCCTTGCCAAAATCCACATTAGGGCGTGAATGAAGTAAATCTGGGGCTACAACATC
This sequence comes from Anaerovibrio sp., assembly GCA_017475925.1. Taxonomy (GTDB): domain Bacteria; phylum Bacillota; class Negativicutes; order Selenomonadales; family Selenomonadaceae; genus Anaerovibrio. The sequence continues at coordinate 3,988 of JAFVER010000014.1, forward strand.
GACATTTGACCCGTGATAAATAGTCATATCTGTACCCCCTTAATTTTCATTGTTTCAAGAATATCATCAACTATATATTCCTTTCCCTGCGTATGAAGTGCCTCATAACACGGAATAATGTAGCCGGTAAGTATATCACTTTTCTCAGCAAGGGCAGTATATACCATCGGAGCAGGGACCTTTAATCTGCTGGCAAGATTTTCTATACAAAAAATCGCAAATTCAAGCTCTTTTTCATTTTTTATAATTTCCGTATCAGACATAATCTCACCCCATTACCTCTAATATATATTAAAACAAGCTGCCATAATCACTGCGGTCATCTATAACCAGGTCTATGTATACAACTTTTTCCTTCTTGTTCACCCTATATACCAGCCATAAATGTGCCCAAAAGGGAATCAACCTATACATTGAAGGCAAATACCGCAAGCGAGGGGAGCCCCGTTCCGGCAAACTTTCCAGGGACGTCTTGGCAGCAGTAAAGGAATCTATAAATTGATTGCCTAATGCTTCGTCCTGCATGATGGTATACTCGCTGGCTTTTGCCACTAATTGCTCTTGTGCTTTAGGCGAGACATCTACTCTATATCTCATTTCTTTGCAGCCCTTTTCACTGCCTGCCTCATAGTAGCTACCACTTCATCAGCAGAAAAATCTGTCACTCCATCACGCCGTGCTTCTTCAACCTCTAACAATTCTTCCCGCAGAGCAAATGCCGCTTCCCGGCAATTATAGGTATCTATATCCATTACTACCAGGTCACCTTCGCCATTTTTTGTTAAATAAACAGGGGAAGCCGACTCACGGCAAAGCTGCGCTATTTCATTATAATTTTGCCGTATCGCGGCAGATGGTTTTATTATAGTTGGCATAAGCATCACCCCATATAGCACAATTTATATTTTATTTTGATATAATTATACTATTTTATCATGCTCACTATCAACAATGACTCATAGGAATTTTAATATTTAGTAATAACAAAAAGGAGCCGTAAATACAGCCCCTTTCATAATTATTCTTTTTTACCGTTACAACGAAATTATTCCTGTTCTTGGGGAATACGAGCCTGTCACCCAGCTTGCCCAAACATAGTTCCCATCCTCTGTTGTTATAGGCGAACCATAATGTCTGGAAAGCTCAGATACTATTGAGCCAGCA
>JAFVER010000015.1 GCA_017475925.1 Anaerovibrio sp.
CGAAACCATTACACTGAGGTAGCCAATCCTCGTATAACAGAGTGGCACTGCCGAGAACTATGTTATCTAAGGTCTTTTCAAAATGCCTTCTGGCAGAGGTAAAAAAATGGTGCTTGACAAAAGGCACTACATAACAGGAGGAGAGCATTTTGAGCAAAAAAATTGTAGTAGTTAATGGCGGGCCACGTAAGGGCTGGAACACTGATACTCTGCTGACTGAGGCAGCCAAGGGAGCAGAATCGGCTGGAGCAGAAATTATCCGATTTGATTTATTCAGGCTGGAAAAATACACTGGATGTATTTCCTGCTTTGGCTGTAAGCGGGAGAAATTCAAGGGGCATTGTATTTGTCGTGATGGGCTGACACCAGTTCTTGATGCCATTCGGGAAGCCGATGGATTAGTCTTAGGTGCCCCGATTTATCTGTCGGAGTTTACGGCTTCCTTCAGAGCATTGTATGAGCGACTGATATTCCAAAATTTAACTTATACGAAAGAGCAGCCCTGCTGCAATGAGCATATGATTCCCGCCCTGCTGGTAATGACTAGTAATGCTCCACAGGAGATGTATCAAGGCTTGATGGATAATTACCAAAGAACAATGAATTCCTTTGTTGGGCCAACCAAGGTTTTAATCAGTGCTGATACCTTACAGCTTAAGGATTATAATTCAACTGATTGGAAATGGACCATTTTTGACCCAGAAAAAAAGAAAAAACGGCATGAAACCGTTTTCCCTGAAGAATGTAAAAAGGCCTTTGAAATGGGTAAAGAGCTGTGCAGCTAATTATTCTACCATTTTTGGCCATTTACATAAAGGTTGTGACCATTCTTGATGATATTGGCCTTGTTGCCGGTAAAGCTTGTGACGTAGGCATCACCGGTTAGGGTCCAGGTGCTTGTGTCATCAATGGATAAATTAACTTCACCTGTCTTTGTTGACACAGTTTCACCCTTTGCATTTATGATGTTGCCATTTATGCTGCCAACATAGGAAGTGCCTTCCCTAAGGTTTAAGGTAAGCTTGGAATTATCTCCCACCAATATGTCACCAGACATTTTCTGCTGACTGGCGTTTATAGTGGCAATATTGGAGCCGCCACTCCAGCCATCGTTACACACAGACAAGAGAACGTTTTTAGCGTCCAGATTTGTGATTTTAGTGTTGTTAAGATTAATTACGGCATTGGTGTTTGTTACATGGAAGACATGACCATTTTTATTGGTGAGGCTGCCACCGTTTACGTTAAAACATGATGTTCCACGGTCAGCATCACCGGAAAAAGATTGATAAAGCATTATCATATCATGGAAGGTGGCCTTGGCGTTACGGCCGGTGTTATTGGCTGTCATGGAGCAGTTGTTAAGGGTAATGGAATTTAAACCCTCGATGCAGACTCCCTCTGATAGGGTGGATTCAAGGGTGGCATTGGATACGGTAATATTCGCAGTAGAATATATTGTAGGAGACCCAAGACCGTTTGATACATAATGACCACCATCAACAATTACTGTACCGCCTCCCCGGTCACTGCGGATAGGGGCGGAGGATTGGCCATTGGTGGTAATATCAAGATTGTAGGCCTCGGTTATTCCACCACCGGTAGTCATTATGCCCCCTGACCCGCTGCCGGAGGTGGTGATTTTGGTGTCCTTAATAATTACCCTTGTACCATCGCCTGCAGCGCCGTTTTGGCCTCCATTACCACCATAGGAAAATACTCCATTGGCTCCTTCAGCATTGGAGGTTATTGTTCCGCCGGTAATGGTGGTGGTGGTGCCACCTTTTACCAAAACAGTGGCATTTTGACCGTAGAAATTACAGTTATCCCGTCCATCAGAGCCACCGGTTTTAGATATTGTGGGATTAATAAGCTGTACTTTATCCTTGGTGCTGATAATCAAAGCACTTTGCTCCTTAGTATCAGCTGTATATTGTTCGTTTATTTTGTCGGCAGCTGAGGTTATTTCTATAGTGGCCGAATATTTCACCTCACCGCTGCTGCCAGGGCCACCGAAGCCTCCGGGAGCTCCATCAGGTGAGTTACCATTTGGTAAATGTCCGTTTGGTGAAGCGCCATTAGGTGGAGCCTGCGGTGGTCGTTCCCCATTAGGCGGAGGTCCCATAGGCGGCTTTCCGTGAGGCGGTGGATTCTTTTGTTCATCCTGAGTAGTTGTTGAACTAATGGAATACTCATCTAAAGCTGCTGCATAGGCGGCTGTTGTGTTGTGGTATCCACCGATTGCCACTGTTGCTGCCAACATATACGCTAAAATTTTTGTTTTTTTCATGATTATTTGCCCCCTTTGATTGAGTATATAATATTCCATAATTCTAAACAGGAATTAAACAAAGGGTTAGATAAATATAAAATTTTATTAAATAAGCATGAGGAGTGTTTTCATGGAAAAGGAGCAGGTCATTCGACAGCTTAAGGCTCAGCTTCATGTTAATGGTCATATTATTGGGGCCTCCGTTGGCTCTGGAATGACCGCCAGGCTTGCTGCCTTGGGCGGTGCCGATTTTTTATTGGCTCTTTCAGCGGGAAAATATCGCATTATGGGACGCAGCTCCTTTGCCAGTTATTTTTGTTATGGCAATAATAATGAGCAGGTTATGGAAATGGGCACAAGAGAGATTTTCCCGATTATTCGTGACAGCATTCCCTTATTGTTTGGAATAATGGCAACCGACCCCACCATTCAAATGTATGATTATTTAAATACAATTAAAAGCAGTGGCTTTTCGGGTGTGGTGAATTTTCCCACCGTTTCCTTAATAGATGGAAATTTTCGCTGTGCCCTGGAGCAGGAGGGGAATACATACAATCGGGAGATTGCTACCATACGACTGGCAAATCACTTGGGGTTATTTACCATGGCCTTTGTAACTAATAAGGAAGAGGCTGAAAAAATGATAAATGCCGGGGCTGATGTTATTTGCATCCACTTTGGGCTTACCAAGGGTGGTATATTGGGGGCAAAAAAATACATTTCCCTTGGCGAAGCCCGAAAGCTTATGAATGATATTTTTTCTGTATGTAAAAGCAAAAATCCGGAAGCGCTTCGTATGATTTATGCCGGACCGGCAAATTCATTGTCAGATATGCATTATCTTTTTAAAAATACTGATTGTCAAGGCTATATTGGAGGCTCAACCTTTGACAGAATACCCATTGAGGGTGCTGTTCTCGAAACTGTGAGGGCCTTTAAGCATCGAGATGGCTATAACAATAAAGCCGCCGTACATCAGCTGATTGAGCATAACTGGGTACAGGGCAATGTGGTAAATTCCATACGTCAGTATATAGAAGAGCATTACATGGAGCCTATACAGCTGGGGGATATTGCATTAATTGCGCATATGTCACCTAATTATCTAAGCAGCAGATTTAAAAAGGAGGTTGGCAGCAGCTTTACAGAATACCTTTTAGATTATCGCATGGGCAAGGCCAGGGAGTTATTAAAGGAAGCTGCCATATCCTGCAAGGAAGTTGCCTTTAAGGTGGGATATGGAGATTATATACAGTTCACTAAAATGTTCAAGAAGCATGTGGGATTGTCACCGAAGGAATATCAGGTAAAATATTTTTTAGAAAAAAATTAGGGGAAAGCTGTGTTTATATAGCATATGCTAAGATAAACACAGCTTTTTTGTTATTTAGATGCTGAATAAAGTTAATATAACACAACTAAAAAGAATATAAACACATTTACTTATATATGCGGATTTTATAGAATAAACATAAAGAATGAACCGGTTCAAAGTAAACAAGGAAAGAGGGAGTGATAATGAAAACAATAGCAATCGCAGGGACCTTTGATACAAAGGGAAAGGAATTCCTATATGTAAAAAAGCTCGTGGAAGCTTTAGGGCTACGTCCTTTTATGATTCATATGGGAGTGTTTGACTCAGCCTTTGATGTGGATGTATCCAACGGTGAAATCGCTGCTGCGGCTGGATATGATATTAAAGAGCTGGTAAAAAGAAAAGATCGGGCGACAGCGACCGAAGCCTTGTCAAAGGGAATGAAAATCATTGTACCAAAGCTTTACAAGGAAGGAAAGTTCGATGGCATTATCTCCTTTGGGGGAAGTGGCGGTACTTCCCTGGTAACACCTGCCATGCGGGAGCTGCCTATTGGTGTATCAAAGGTCATGGTTTCCACCATGGCATCCGGCAACGTATCACAATATGTAGGTGCTAGCGATTTTGTTATGATTCCTTCTATCGTGGATGTGGCTGGACTTAACAAAATTTCAAGGCTTATTTTTAGTAATGCAGTACTGGCTATTGCTGGCATGGTTGGCGGACGGGAAAAGCTAAAGGAGGATACTACTGAAGCAAAGCCGCTTATCGCAGCTTCCATGTTTGGCGTAACAACACCCTGTGTCAACTACGCTAAGGAATATCTCGAAAAGGAGGGTTATGAGGTTTTGGTATTCCATGCTACCGGTACCGGTGGAAAAACAATGGACGCACTTATTGATGCAGGATTTTTTGCTGGTGTACTGGATCTTACCACTACTGAGTGGTGTGATGAGATAGTAGGGGGAGTGCTTTCGGCCGGGCCGGACAGATGTGCCGCAGCAATCCGTCAAAGGGTTCCACAGGTGGTTTCGGTAGGGGCCTGTGATATGGTGAATTTTGGGCCCATTGACACTGTACCAAAGGAATTTTCCAAGCGTAACCTGTATAAGCATAATCCAACAGTAACGCTTATGCGAACTACAGTTGAAGAAAACAAACAGATTGGTACACGATTGGCAGAAAAATGGAACAATGCAGCAACGCCAATGACTGTTATTTTACCAAAGCAGGGTGTTTCCATGATAGATGCCTCTGGTCAGCCATTTGAGGGAGTTGAAGAAAGAAAGGCACTTTTTGATACCCTAAAGCAGAATATTAATAATAAAAATGTTGAAATCTGTGAAATGGACAACAACATTAATGATGAGGAATTTGCAGAAGCAGCTGCCAAACGGTTAATCGAGCTGATAAAGGAAAACAATTAAAAATTACACGAGGGGGATTTAAATATGTTAAAGAAAACCAGAGCTGAAATTATTGAAGATTTTCGTAACCAGGTTAAGCAGGGGAAAATACTGGTAGGTGTTGGTGCTGGAACAGGGATTACAGCAAAATGCAGTGAAAAAGCCGATGTAGATATGCTTATCATATACAATTCTGGTCGGTTCCGCATGGCTGGACGGGGTTCTTTATCGGGGCTCTTATCTTATGGTGATGCTAACGCCATAGTAACGGAAATGGGGCAGGAGGTATTGCCAATTGTCAAAAAGACTCCTGTTTTAGCCGGTGTATGTGGTACTGACCCCTTCCGTATAATGGAAATTTTCCTTAAGCAGCTAAAGGAACAGGGCTTTAACGGTGTTCAGAATTTCCCTACAGTTGGACTTATAGATGGTAAGTTCCGTGCAAATCTTGAGGAAACTGGCATGGGTTATGGCCTTGAGGTTGATATGATCAGAGAGGCTCATAAGCTGGATATGCTTACCTGTCCTTATGTATTTGATCCTGAGCAGGCTAAGGCAATGGCTGAAGCTGGTGCAGATATTTTGGTAGCCCATATGGGATTGACTACTAAGGGTACTATAGGGGCTGAAACAGCTGTGACTTTGGATGATTGCTGTGAAAGGATTAGAGCAATCATCAAGGCTGGGCGCGAGGTACGCTCTGATATTATGGTTATTTGTCATGGTGGACCGATAGCAGACCCTGAGGATGCAGCCTATGTAATAAAAAATGTGCCTGAAATAGACGGCTTCTTTGGCGCATCTTCCATTGAGCGGTTGGCTTCAGAACGGGGAATGACTGCTCAGGCAGCGGCCTTTAAGGCTATAAGTAAATGAGACTCATTCAGTGGGAGATTTAACCACTGAATTTAGTCGAATTAATCCTGAGCTTTACGGAAGCATCCAAGAGGCAAAGCCGATTGGATAATGCGCCCTATGCGAAAGTGTCCTGTGAAACAAGACTTTGTTGAAGTCGAACAGTAGACACTCACCGCTATGGGCGCTTAACTCCCACCTAAGAGGAGGGGAGCCTTAGCGCCCGTTAGCATAGGGTAAATAAATATAGGGTAAAACAAGACCTTCTATGGTAAAATAAGCCATAGAGGGTCTTTTTTACACTATACTATAATGAAGTGAGTTGATGTATATGAAAATAAAGGGATTGATAGTTGCCCTTATTGCCGGACTGATAGCAATACTTATGGTTGGATATGGTGTGGGAGTATATTTTGTGAATTTTGCCTTAAAACGTGGTAACGACACTGACCCATTGGCACCACCAGTGGCCTGCCTGAACATACATGACAAAAACCGAACTATTCCAGCTCAGGCCAAGTATAAAAATGAAGAATGGACTGCTATTTCAGCTGATGGCAGGCATTTGGCAGCTACTCATTATATTCCTGCCAATCCTGGCAGGCGTTGGGCAATTTTGGTTCATGGCTATGGCAGGGATCAGCGATTTACCGGGGATTATGCAGAAGTATATCTTGAGCAGGGCTATCAAGTATTGACGCCGGATCTCTGTGCTTCCGGCAAAAGCGATGGTCAATATATTACAATGGGTGTTAAAGAGGGGGAAGAAATAGCTATTTGGGCTAATAAAATTAAGGCCCAATACCCTGATGCCCAGATAGTGCTTCACGGTGTATCTATGGGAGCCGCCACCGTTCTGATGGCAGCCGCCCGGGATGATATAACCGGAATTGCTGCTGTTATTGAGGATTGTGGTTATACCAGCGCTTATGAAATGTTTTCCAACCAGCTAGGCGTTATTTTTGACCTGCCGGAATACCCTATTATGCCATGTGTTGATGTGGTAAGCGGATTAAAGACCGGGGTTAAGATTTCCGATGCGGCACCTATAAAGGTAATAGACCGTATAAAGGCTCCGGTGTTGTTTATACATGGTGCTGATGACAAGCTTATTCCACCTGATATGATGGATAGACTATACGATTCCTGTAGGAGCAAAAAGCAAAAATTTCTAATTGAAGGCGCGGGACATGGTGATTCTATGTCAACCGACAGTGAAACCTATTGGAAAAATATTTTTGACTTCTTATCGGCAATATGATTTTTTTATCTTAATTTAGACATTTTCTGATGTTCTGTCCAAGCAAGTTCACTTTCTCTATGCTATTATGTGACTCAGAAACGTAATACGAGACTTATTCAGTGGGAAATTTAAGCTTCAACTGAATTTTAGGAAAGGGGATTTGTTTAATGAATAATGCTATATCCGAAATCCGTATCCGTGTATTTCATACCGGCCGTGTATGCGTATCTCCCGGTCTACCCTTTAAAGACACGAAAAATAATCCAAATCCACTGCAGCTTACCTTGTTGTCTGCCTACGGGCGGCGACACCGTATCTGGCTGCCGGTTTCTGCCTATTTAATCCAGCATCCAAAGGGACGTATTCTGGTAGATACCGGCTGGCATCGGGAAATCAGCCCCAAGGGGGAGTATAGCCGTATGGCACAGATACGTCATTTGGGATTGGGACATTTTTTGCTTAATCAGGGTGTTTTACCAATGGGGGAAGCTTTGGTGGAGCAGCTGGAAAAAATCAATATTTATCCCAAGGACATTGACTATGTTCTTCTTACCCATATGCATTCGGATCATGCCAGTGGTTTGCGACAATTAAAAGACGCCAGGCATATTCTCGTAAGTGAGGAGGAATGGCAGGATACGAAAGCGCACTCCGAAAGATATGTTACCAGCATGTGGAAGGGTGTAAATATTGAGACCTTTACCTTTAAAGAAACCGGGCAGGGGCCGGTAGGGCGAAGCTATGATTTGTTTGGTGATGGCAGTGTGGAAATGATACAGCTTCCTGGTCATACAAGTGGCTTAGCGGCTGTGAAAATTTCCCGTGGTGGAAAATTTGTGCTGCTGTTTGCTGATGGTGGCTATGCAGAAAAATCTTGGAGGGAAATGATTCCACCGGGAACCGCGTTGAATGAACAGCAGGCTTATCATTCTTTACAGTGGATTCATGATATGAGTCAAAAAGAGGAATGTATAGAATCCTTAGCAAATCATGATGTTGATGTAATTCCTCATGAAATTGTTATGTAAAATGAGACTTATTCAATGAGGGGCTTTAGCATCGCATTGAATTTAGTCGAATAAATCCTAAGCTTTACGGATGCTTAGCTCTCATCTATGATAGGAGAGCATTAGCAACCGTTAGCGTAGGGTATGAGACTTATTCAGTGAGGGGCTTTAGCGTCCGTTAGCGTAGGTAAAAGCAGGGAGGCCGTATTTGTGGAGAGTCCTTATCAATATGTGCGCGAGCTTCCATTGCGTGAAATTAATGAAATCCAACAGAGCCTCATGGAAGCTTATTTGGAGCTTTCATATACAAAGTCCCGTAAAAGTATTCGCGTGAAGGAGCTTTGTAAAGCTGCCTATGTCGCCCGCAGTACCTTCTATGTTTATTATGACAGCATGGAGGAGCTGCTTGAGCATATTGAAAACAATATCATATTTCAGCTGCTAAAATTAAATGATGCTGTGGCTTATGAAGAAAGAACCATTTCCTCCATGGCCTTTTATGGAGAAACGCTGGCTTATCTGAACACACATAAGCGGTGGTTTTACAGCTTTCTTGTACAGGAGCCTAATCAAAGCTTTATAAAAAAGTGGAAGGACGCCATAAAGCAGCATTTATGGGAACGGGTTCGTCATAAGGGCTTATCTGGGCCGAATGAAGCCTTGATTTTTGAGATGGTGGCAGCTGAAGCCATAGCCGGATATACCTTTTGGCTTGCCCATCCTTATGAAACAAATGAAGCAGATATCAAACAGTTGCTTATATATACCCTGGGAATGCTTGAGTAGATGATATAAGACGTTAGATAGGTTATTTTGCCGCTGATAATCAGGATGGGGAGAGTATCCCAAAATATTATAGAGGTTATTGGAAACCAATTATATCTATAGTCTTGGATGTGGTACAGACAAAATATGTGAATCAACTACGTATGTCATGTGGTTGTTCGGATGTAGCAGTATGTTTTTGGTGAAGTATAAATTTATGGTGAATATAAAAGAGAGGAGAAAACAGAAATGGCGTATTATATTTTTTTCCAAGCTGCAAAGCCACAGCACAATTCAAGGAAGCAATCAAGGCCGCCAGAGCCTACGTAAAGGAACAGATGGGCATTTCTCCTATTGGTTGCTGTAGACCTAACCATAAAAAACTTTCTTTAGAGGACACAGCATTAATTGTATGCAACAACTGTGCGGCTATTATCGAAGAAAACACAGAGGCTAAAATTCAATTTCTGTGGGAGATGATTGATCAGGACAAGAATTTCCCTTTTCCGGATTACCATGGGGAAAAGATGACATTACAGGATTGCTGGATATCCTTCGAAAAAAAACATTTACAGGAAACTGTGCGCTCCCTGTTTCGGAAAATGAATATTGGGATTGTGGAACTTGAAGAAAACTTTGAAGCTACAAAGTTTTGTGGGGTGAATCTCCTTGCACCATGTACGGAAAGCAATGCCAAACTTGCTCACAAAAGATATGTGGAGCAGTTCTCGCACATGTTCACCCCCATGACGCCGGAGGAGCAGGTGAAGCATTTCCAAAGACACTGTGAACAAATAGAGACGGAGAAGGTCGCCTGTTATTGTAAATTCTGTACTGATGGAATTAACATGGGTGGAAAGAAGGGGATCCATCTGTTAGAATTGTTGTTCATGAGTCAAAATCATAGTTTAACAGAAGGCTGAGAGCTTGTATTAGATGATTCGTATCTATAAATGATTTGTCTGTAGAAGGAGTGGTTTGGGTGAAAATTAATAATGAATTAGGCAACAATAATGTACTTTGGCAGCAGGCACAGGACAAGAAAAAGAGCGATAAGGGAGTGCCTGTAAGTGATGATTTTTCCAGGATATTACAGAATATGAGAGAGTATAAACCAGCCAACTATGATGACACCATAAAGGTTGATGATAAAACCACGGTGACTACGCAGGTGTTGTCTGATGGTTCCACGCTTACAACAATAAGAAAAGAGGGGCAAATAATATCCCAGAGTAAAACCCCTGCAACCCATCCAGAAAAAAATCCTACAGTGGTTTCCACTGAAACCATAAAGGGACTTAAACAGGAAGACGAGGAACAGCCACAAGCTATGGCTAGACTTGATGTTACATCAAAAGACATAAATAATAATGTAAAATGAATAACATAACCGGCATCCTGCAATAATTATCGGAATGTATAAAAATCCCCCTAGAACAGCGTCTCCGCTGCCTTAGGAGGATTTGCCATTTTATTTGATGAAACTATTCGACTGGAGCAACAAACAATTATTACGGGCGGTTTCTTTTCTTTATTGTGATACAGACGGGGATATAAAATATGGACATTATTTTACCCTGCGTTTACCATGAAAATCAGGCAGCCACATGGGAACACTGTCCCTGTATACGATGTAATCCTGACCAAAGCGTTTTATTAGCCTCTTTTCCTCTACAGTCTTAAAGTATATACAATTGACAACGAAAAAGATAAGCGTATATATAAAAATACAACTACTGCTAAAAAGGAGCGCTTCTGATAAAAGAATACACAGGATTCCTAATAGCATAGGATTACGAACTCTTTTATAGGGTCCCTTAATGATGAGTCGTTTAGGCGGCGCTAACGGCGAAAGGGTTCCCTGGCCTACCTTATGGAAAAGCAAGGTGGTTTTGATAAATAACCCCAAGCCACCACAGAATAACATAATGCCTAAAATGATTTGTGAAATTGAAGGAATGCACCACTGATAATCTGTATACCATAACAGCAGGGTCGGTATTATGACCGTCACGTTAAAAGGCAATAATAGAATTGCCTTTAGCCAAGATTTTTTCATGCAGCATTATCCTCTCTGGAATCAATAAACATGCCCTAATCACTGACTGCCGCTTTCTTTGTAATTATGCATTTGTTCTTATTTCTTTACACTTTGCATAAGATTTTACTACTTCAAGAACATATTGTTGACAAGCCGTTCCGGTAGCTGGGTCAAAATCTTCATTGTGAACTTCTGTATTTGATATAATACGAATTCCTAAGAATGGCACTTTATAATTTTTGCAAATATGTGCAGCTGCATGAGCTTCCATTTCTTCACAAGAAGAACCATATTTTTCGTTGTAAAAACGGATCATATCAATTTGCCTATTCCAATTATTACTGCTCGAAATCTTTCCTATGACCACTTTGCCAGCCTGATAATTTCTACCTTCTTCAACAGCTGCTTTAAGCAGCTCTGAATCCGCTTTCAGCTCAATTACTTGTTTTTCTGTACCATTATCATAATAATATGTATTTCTTAGCTCTATATGTCGTCCATCTGCACCGCTACTTTCAATTTTACTAACCCATGCACTCAAATCAATGGTCTCTGCGCCTAAAACTATATCAAATCTATGAAGCGCAGGATCATGGCCACCTGCTGTTCCTTGATTAATAACTGCAAGGGGATGATATGTCTCAATCCCTAATACCGTGGCTGCTGCAGCGTTTGTCATACCAACTGATGTGACAGACACTACCAAAGGTATGCCCTCATAATCTCCACTAATAAAACGCCATCCTCCAATACGCTGTTCTTGTGGATTCTGTAGTTTTTCTATGAGAACATCAGTCTCACATTCCATAGCCCCTTCTATAAGGATTGGGCGTGACGCTTCCGTTAAAAGTGGTGTTACTACTACAAAAAAAGCTATTATCAACGTTATAATGTATCTGGTAAAATCTCGTTTCATATATATCTTCACCTTACAATTAAAAATTTTATCCGTTAGCTTTCTCATTCCGTCGTCAGAAAAATTATATCATTATGTGGTAGTTATTAACAACGTTTTTGCATAGCAAGTCATATTGGTGTACTGTTATTTGGAGCACTCCGATATTAGCGTAACATTTAATATTTATCTTCTGATGTTGCCCGTTCCGAAGTTAATATTATAGGCGCTCTGCTGCGGCAGGGTGTTTTTTATTGTGGAAAAAAGATGCGGCGTGATGATATAACGAGCTTTAAGATGTCCCCTTCATCCTTAGGTGGGGGAAAACAAACTACAACAGCTGGTGAGCATATCTCCCAGCTCGTTGCGATGATGTTAGTATGATTTAGTGGACACAAAAAGTGCGACACATTAAAATCTTTATTAAGATATGATGTGTCTCACATGGCCCACAACGGCAACCGATACTCTGAAGAATTCAAACGACAGATTATCGACTTGTACCTATCTGGCAAACCGGTTAAAGAGCTCGCGGATGAATATGGCTTAGTCGAGCAAAC
>JAFVER010000171.1 GCA_017475925.1 Anaerovibrio sp.
TACAAAAATGTAATGCCACTAGGTGATGATTTTGCAAAAGCAACCGTTGATGCTGCAGTAGGTATGCTCAGAAAGGCTGGAAGACATGAACAGGCCGATAACTTATTGAAAGAGTTTAATAAGCTAAGCTATAGGTCGTAAACGGAAAGATAACACCGTTATCCTCCCATGGATATAACGAGATTAATATGTTCTTCATCTCGTTGAAACGCTAATTGGAAGATTTTTCTTCTGGAGAAGAAAAATTTGAACAATGGCGTTATAATAAACCAATACAAATACAAACTTCTACGGGAGCAGTTCATTATGGACTGCTCTTTTATTGTGCCATTAGTTTTTTGTCCAATACGACCCGCTGAATTGGCGTGGTATGCATCGGGCACCAAAAGAGGAGTGGCGTGTTATTAAAAATGCACATGCTCCTATTGTAAGTCAGGAACTGTTTGATAAGGTACAGCAAGGCACCCAAATATGATATCGGAGATTGGTCGCCTGAACACGAGAAGATGGGGAAGGGGGTAACCTTGTCCGATGATGAGGTATCGGCATTGCTGGAGTTGCTGAAAAAGGTTGAGCCTTAGTTCCAAGGTGGTAACATATTGTACATAAAATTAAAAGGCCCTGCTGATGAGCAGGGCCTTTATAGTTGAAAAACTATTGTAATGAAAACTCTATTTTTTTGCCAAGGGAAGCAGCGGCACGAATTAGGAAGTCCAGCGAAGGGTTGTATGAGCCACTTTCAAAGCGGCTGATGTTAGACTTATTGGTCCCCATACGCTTAGCCATTTCTGCCTGTGTAATCTTCTGTTCGTGCCTGGCATTAATTATCTGTGCAATCAAATCATACCGAGGCTTTAACCGGTCATACTCATTTTTAAATTCCTCATCCTGATTCAGAATATCATGGATTTCAGAACTGCTGGCCATTACTTTATTCATCAGTACCTCTCCTTTCAAAGTCTAGCTTATATTTCAATGCCCGCTCCAATTCACTTGATGGAGTTTTATTCGTTTTCTTTTTAAAGCCGTGGAGCATAACAAAGGTATCACTTTGGTAGGTGAAATAGAATACCCTTGTTATGTCTGAGGCAAATCTTACTCTTAACTCCCATAAACCTTTATATTTATCACCTTTAATAGGTGCAACATATGGTTCTCGCAAATTAGTACCACTTTTCTCCAGAAGGTCTATGTACTGTACTACCTTTGCTCGCATCTTGGGTTCCAGGGTAAGCAGAAAATCCAGAACTGGAATTTCATCATTCTATTTCTTATAGTAACCTATCTTCCAAGTCATAAAGCCCTCCTTGTGTAATGTATGTTATCATATTTGACAACTTTTTACAACAATTTTGAATTTGTATGGCATCTCCTCTGACCACTTTATATCAAAGTTTCTCAAGCCTTGATTTTACTGGCTGGTTACCTTTCACTTGGGACTGTTACATATCAAGCAATTTTCGTATCAGAATATTATTCACACTCAAAGCCCCCTCCGGGGAATGGAATACAGTATTAATTTTAATGTAGAATTAAAAAAGTATTAAAAGTTATGGAGAAAACCCAGAGATTCATGGTATAATATAAGTAATAAATCTGACAAACGTTAGAAATAATATAAAAATAACTCCCTGCATAACACAGAGAGCTGTACCGATACTACTTATCCCGGTAATGAGAGCCACATTGGACTATTTTTATGGTGTCATTTAGCAGAAATCATCCCAAGCGTCATCAGGCCATGATTTAATCATCGTAATTTACCTCATGGACAGTACCGCCAGTTGCTTCCATCTGAGCAATAGATGCTTTCAAACGTGAAATATTCTCATCGGAGTAAAACGGATCAGCGGACACTTCAAAAGGGATACGGCGTTCTCTGCACACTTTCTTTGCGAAAATGGTAAATGCTGTGGTCATGGTCATTCCCATGTCTTTGCAAACAGCTTCCATCTTTGTTTTTAATTCTTTTTCCAAGCGGAAATTTACAGCTACCTGCTCCATTTCGATTACCTCCTTTTTATTCAATTATAAAGAAAAATAAAGACATTGTAAAGAAACTTCATTACAAGATAGGAGCGATAATATGTCAGATGAGCGTCAAATATGACACATAACAAAACCGCTACTCCAAGCAGCGGTTCATAATCATAATTTTTATATTCTTTTTTCGGCCAATTCGTAAACGTTATTATCTGCCCTGACTCCGATAATAATTATCCTCATACCCTTTTCATCTCGCTTTAAATCGTATACTATCCTGATTCCAAGTTTCAGTAATTTGATTTTGAGAAGGCCGGACAGATTGATGCCGTGTTTGTTGCCAAGGGGCTTTCCGTAACCACCCTCATCAGCAGGTAGCGGATTCTTGGCCACTTTGCTGATACCTTTCAGCACTATATTCCTTTGGGAACCATCAAGTCTGTCCAAGTCATCTTCGGCTTCTGGTATATACTCGATGCTCCAGCTCATTCTATTTCAACATCCTCCATTTCATCCAGTTCCTCTTGGCTGATGCCATACTTCTTCATAATTTCCTCATGGCTTATAGTTTTACCGGAAGTATGGGAAAGACGGTCTTTCGCCATTGCCAAGAGTCTCATATCTTCAAGTTCGTCCAATAAAGATATGTATTCCTCAGGGGACATTAACACACATTCGGGAATATTATTTTTAATTACAACCTTGGGACCAGTTGCACGTACATCAGCAAATATCTTGCCAGCCATTCCCTTATTGAAATTGGAAATAGGCACTGAATTTTGTATTGCGCTTCTAACAGATACGGTTCTCATAGTAAATCACCATCCTTGATTATATTATAGTATTTATAAAAATATTTATCAATTAATTTGTCGATTAATTTGATAATGAATAAGGAGGAAGTATGTGAATAAAATATATGGTTATGCCCGTATCAGCAGGAAAGAGCAATCTATAGACCGGCAGATTCGGAATATAAGAGCGGCATGTCCAGATGTCCACGTAGTGCAGGAGGCATATACTGGTCGTACAATGCAGCGCCCAGAGTGGGACAAATTGTTTTCTAAGGTGTCCAATGGTGACACTATCATTTTTGACTCGGTGAGCCGTATGTCCAGATCAGCTGATGATGGAGTACAGACCTATTTCCAGTTAATGGACAGGGGCGTGTCCTTGGTATTTTTGAAGGAGCCATACATCAATACGGCTACATATATGGAGGCTTCTCAACAAAGTATTCAATCCACTGGTAACGAGATTGCTGATATATATGTTGAGGCCACTAATAAGGTTATCAAGCTGCTGGCGGAAAAGCAGATTGTTAAGGCTTTTGAACAGGCTGAAAAAGAGGTATCTGATTTAAGGCAGCGAACCATGGAGGGGATTGAAATTGCAAGATTAAATGGTAAGCAGATTGGCCAAAAGATTGGCAATAAACTCCATATAAAAAAGAAAGGCCCGGCTATGGAACTGATACGTAGATATAGTCGGGATTTTGAAGGAAATCTCAATGATATTGAAACGATGAAGCTGGTTGAGCTTAGTCGTAATACTTATTATAAGTACAAAAAGGAATTATTGGCTGATTATGTCCAAGTGTCCAGCTAAAATGGTGTGTGTGAGCCCTATTATTAGTGGAAAAATCAGTAAATGACACACTGTTTTTGTTGGACATCAGGACATTGGACATTGTGGAGGATTTATTTAAATCCTCCTCCTACTCGATTTCAAAGACCCATATTCATAAATTCTCATCAATATCTCCTTGTTAATATTATCTTTTCTTATTCATCCTGTATCAGGGATTGGACAACCAGACACACCAATATAATCACACAGCCTATCACGCCATTGGCCGTCAGCCGTTCACCAAGCAATACATAGGAAAATCCTGCTGTTATAACTGGACAGGAGCATTGCAGCAGGGCTGTTGTCTTGGCAGAAATCGCTCCTAATGCGGCATTTTGCAGGAGATAACCGCCTACCGTACAGGCAATGCCGATATAAGCCAGTATTGCCAACGATAAACCGTCTACATTACTGAAATCAATTTTTCCATCAATAAACAATGTCGCCAGGAGCGTAATAATTCCGGTAGCAACAGTCTGCACCATCGTCAATGCCAATGGTGTGGTATTTTCAAGGGCATTCTTGCCAAAAACCAGCGAACCTGCAAGGGTAATTGCCGAAACTAACGCCAAAATTTCACCGGCTCCTACTCCCGAAAAACCCTTATCAGCCACTCCACAAAGCAAATAAAGCCCTACCAGCATCAAAAATATAATCGGAAGCTGTTTCCAGCTACAGGATATTCCATAAACCCAAAATGCCAATATCGGGGTGAACACTATTGCCAAAGAGCGTAAAAAGGCCACAGTAGTAGCCTCGGTAAGACTGATAGCAACATTACCGGCCACATATGCAATGCCGATGGATATACTTGGTACAATGAGCGGCTTAAACCTGCTGGAACGTAATTCCCTGACAATACGCTTCCCAAATAATAATATTAACACTGCCACAGCTATTCCGTAACGGATTACAAGTGCCGAATAAACAGGGATAACTGCAAAGGCAAATTTTGATATAGGATCACCAAAGCCATAAATCAGGCTTTGAAGAACAATAAACAACGCAGCGCGTACCGGTGTCATATTTAATTACCTCGCGTGTAAGTATAGCATATATTATTACTCCATTCTACAGCCAAGTACGACAGTACAATACAAAATTAATATAAAATTTTTCTTGACCTTTGCTGATTTCCTGTTATAATCAACTTAATCTTTTTACCTACCACATTAGTATGCTTTAGGTGTATTGTTGAATGACCCACCAAATTCAGCGGGTCGTATTGGAATATCCGGGAGATTGCCTTCGACCGCTGGGGAGCCGTGCAGATGGTGCAAAATCTCGAAGGCATGGGCTTTACCGTTGTCCCCTTCGGTCAAGGTTTTGCCAGCGTGAGTCCTCCCACCAAGGAATTGATGAAGCTGGTCTTGGAGCAGAAAATCGCCCACGGCGGGCATCCCGTTTTGCGGTGGAACATGGACAACATTTTCATTCGCACCGACCCTGCCGGAAATATCAAGGCGGACAAGGCAAAGTCCACCGAGAAGATTGACGGAGCAATTGCTCTCATCATGGCTCTTGACCGTGCGATTCGATGCGGGAATGTGAACGGGGAAAGTGTCTATGAGAGCCGTGGACTGTTGGTGTTTTAGGCGATTGTATACACGATTTATTTCCACACATGGCCTTGCTGTTTCTCCGATAGTACGGGAATATGTGACTACCGAAAGGGAAAACACAGCGA